>URTC01000161.1 GCA_900550765.1 uncultured Clostridia bacterium
CGTCAAAGCCCTTGAAGGAATCATGATTTTGCTGCATGTACGCCTTCAGGGTCTCCCGCAGGGGGGTATAGCCTTCCGTGACCGAATACTGCAATGCTGCGATGGGATCTTCTGCAAAAATTTTTTGGGTAATTTGCGCTACTTCCCGGGAGGGGAATGCCTCCGGCGAGGGGTTTCCCGCCGAAAACGGAATGATGCCCGGAGAGGCGCTCATTTTTAAAATTTCACGGATCGCCGAGGGCTTCAGCGCCCGGGCGTTTTCGGAAAAAGAATATTCCATAAAGAGCCTCCGTTTTAAAGAAATTTTTCTGCATTTATTTTATCACAAAATCCGGTAAAGCACAACGTCCCTTTTTTTGAAAGAAAAAGTGAGAGATTTTTTCTTCTGCACTGTTAAAGAGGCGAAAGGGAGAAAAGGAGAGAAGCAGAATGGATTACGGTGCCAGTAGCTACCGCCGTTTCCTTGCAGGCGATGACAGCGGTCTTGCCGAAGTGATTCGGCTTTATAAGGATGGTTTGATGTTCTATATCAACGGCTATGTACACGATATCAGCACGGCCCAGGATTTGACGGAGGATGTATTTTTTAAGCTGGCGGTAAAAAAGCCGCACTTTCGGGAGGAAGCTCTGTTTAAAACATGGCTGTATACGATTGGCCGCAATTTGGCCTTAAACAGGCTGAAAAAGCTTTCGCGGCACAAGGAATGCAGTACGGAAGCGCTTGAGATTTCGTCCGAAGAGGAGCTTTTGGAACAGCGGTGCTTAAAAAATGAGCGCAACGCCTGTTTGTATCGGGCAATGGCGCAGCTGAAGCCGGAATACCGGGAAGTGCTGCATCTGCTGTTTTTTGAAGGCATGAAAAACGCAGAAGCCGCTTTGGGAATGAAATTGAATACACGGCAGATCGAAAACCTCGCCTATAGAGCAAAGCGCTCCTTGCGATCCCGTTTAGAAAAGGAGGATTTTGATGTTGAAGGATTGTAATGAAATGACACGCGATGTTTTGGCCCGTCGGGACGCTTACCAGAAAAAGAGAAGCCGCCGGCTGCGGATTGCCGCCGGTACTGCAGCGGGAATCCTGCTCTGTTGTGCGGCAGTATTTGCTTTTGCCCCGGGAAAGCAGGCGCCGGGAGAAAAGGCGATAGACGGCGGAACAATAGTTTCCGCTCCTTCTCCTGAACATACGGCGCCGGTATATGCATTTTACCTTTTTTTCTATGAGATAGATAATAATACGGCCTGTGCTCTGCGGGCAGACGTTGATATTCAGGTTGTCTCTCTGCCGGAGACGGAAACAATTCCCCAGCTGCAGTTTTTAAAAGAGCTGGAACTGCCGGAAACGCTGCGTGAGGGAACTGTGTATGCCGTTTATGTACGGTCTGAGCGGGATATCCCTGAATATGATTGCCTGTATGAATACCGCTGTCAGTTTTCTGACCCGAATTCGGAAAAAGAATTGAACGTGGCGTTTTCTTCCCGGGGAAAGCCGATTCGAGATTATCTCTTTGATGAAGAAGGCGCCAGGGTTTCTCGTATTAACGGCGTGGAAATGACGGTCTTTCGGTATGAAGATACATTGTACACCGAATTTACCGCCGGCGGATTGTTTTTTGATTTGGAAGCCCATGGCCTTTCCGAACAGGAATTTGCGCTTTGCATAGCGGAGATCCTTCAGCAGTGTTGCTGACGAGGAAAAAACAAGTGCAGTACTTGCCCAGGAGTCTTTTACCGCTTTTTCCCGGCTTCCCCGTCAGAAGAGGCCGCGGCTGCAATGCAAAGGTATATGCTTTTTTTATTAGAGTAACCTTAGAAAAGCGGGTTTTTTAATGAACCTTTACTGCTGAAAGCTGTTGCTGTATCAAAGGAAATCGGAAAAACAGCGTATTTTCCGATTGAAAAACAGAAGGAGATTTTTCATGCTTTGCGCCGGAGAAACACCGGCGCTTTTTTTACAGAATACCCCTGCGGCAATCTTTGAGCGCATCGGTTCATGCAATTTAGTACAAAGGTGCAATATAGTTTTATTGATCTTTTTTTGCGGCCGTTATATTCTAATATAGTGTTATCGTGTTTCGAGTATCCTGTTTCTCCGATGGTTTGCTCTTATATTCAGGATGTATAAAGGAGTGTTTTTTATGCTGCATACAAACAAGCCCCCGTATTTGGGCGCCGCCTATTACCCCGAACTTTGGCCTGCCGGGCAGGTGGACCAGGATATCCGGCAGATGAAGGAGGCCGGCTGCAATTTAATGCGTATTGCCGAGTTTGCCTGGATTACGATGGAACCCCGGGAGGGAATTTTTGAGTTTGCCTGGCTCCAAAACGTACTGGATAAGCTGCACGCGGCGGATATTGCGGTAATTCTCTGCACGCCTACGGCTACACCGCCCCAGTGGCTGACGACCAAGTACCCCGAAACGCTGCTGATGTATGAGGACGGCTCCCGCAAGGTGCACGGCAGCCGCCGGCATAACTGCCCGAACAGCCCGGTTATGCGGGAGAAAAACCGCATCATCGTTACGGAGCTGGCAAAGCGCTTTGGAAAGCACCCGGCAGTTGTCGGCTGGCAGATTGATAATGAAGTATACCCTTATACCGCTTGCTGGTGCCCGGTTTGCCGGGAGGGCTTTCGGCAGTATTTAAAAAAGCGCTACGGAACGATTGAAGCTTTTAATACTGCGCTGGATCTGGACCGCTGGAGCATCCGCTATGATTCCTTTGCCGATGTAGAGCCGCCGCGGGAGTGGGCACACCCCACGATTAAAGCGCTGTGGTTTGACTTTCAGTGCGACAGCTGGATCGATTTTATCCATGAACAGGCGGCTGTTCTGCGGCAGTATTCCTCCGCGCCCATCGGCACGGATACGATGCCGTTTATGGGTCATAACTACCCCAAGCTGATGGAAAAGCTGGATGTGGTGCAGTTTAACCATTATAATAATTTTGATACGCCGGAATGCTGTTTAGCTAAAACACCGCTGTGGTTTCATTATCTGCGCACGCTGAAGCCGGGCGTACCCTTTTGGAACACCGAAACCCAGGCCAACTGGAACGGCTCTACCTATAACCCGCTGGGCGTGCGGGAAGAAGGCTTCTGCCGCGTAAACTCCTGGCTGCCCTTTGTTTTCGGCGGGGAAATGAACCTCTACTGGCACTGGCGGGCGCACCCGGCGGGGCATGAGATTGTGCATGGCTCGGTGGTGTCGGCCTGCGGACGTTTTTTGTATTCGATTGGCGAAATTCAGCGTACCAGCCGGGAACTGGAGCTGGCTGCTGATTTTGTTGCGGCTACAAAGCCCGTGGCGCAAGCGGCATTGCACTGCAGTTACAGCGCCTGGCTTGCTTTTAAAGAAATTCCTTATTATGCTGCGGTTTTAAGCGAACATACGTATTTAACGGATTTAAGCCGCTGCCTGCATGATCCGCTGGTATTTTCCCATCATATTCCGCTGGATGTGATCAGCCAAAAGGCGCCGCTTGCCGGGTATAAGGTGTTGTTTTCACCCCTGCTGCCGGTTGTGGAGGATATAGGCGCCATTACGGAATTTGTGCTTAGCGGCGGCGTTTGGGTGGTAGGCCCGGCCAGTGACTTTTTAAACGAAAACCTGCGCCGCAGCACGACGGACGTATTTTATCATTTGGAAAAATTGACGGATACATACTGTAAATATCAGCTGCAAAACGATAATATTGCCTATGATATCACCTTTGCCGACGGCCAAAAATGCGAGGGCAGCCTTTGCTATGACGGCTTTGTTGCGGGTGAGGGGCAGACGCTGGCCGTATATCAGAACGGGCCGCTGAAGGGGTTGGCCGCCATCACCAAAACAAAGGTGGGCAAGGGTACGGTCATTGTTTTGGGTACGATGCCGCGCGGCGCGTCGCTTGCCCGGCTGCTGCAGGAACTGCCGCTTTGCCCCTGCGTAGATGCTTCGGATAATCTGGTTGCGGTTCCGCGCGAGGGAGGCGGACGGCGCGGAGTGATCGTTGCCGAGATTTTTAACCGGCCGGGCCGTCTGTTTTTGGAAAAACCATATAGGGAAATTCTTACCAATAAGCGCCTTCAGGGGGAGATTTCCGTAGCAGCCGCGGATGTGCTGGTTTTGGAGGAAGAATAAATTTTTGAAAATTACTTGATATTTTCCCGAAGACATGATATCATATAGACAGTATTATTCTGTATATGATTTTACAGGGGGTATCGATATATGGCTTCTCAAGCAAAATATGCACGAAGAAGGAGAAACGCGTTTCTTGCGGCAATTGCATTGGCGCTGTTGTTTATTATTGTAGTTATTTTGATCATTGTGGGGATTTCCAAGCGCAGCGGAGGAAACTCAGGAGATGCGAATGTTCCGGTGGTTACCACTCCCGGCACGCTGCCCACGCCTGACGGAACTGGTCTTGTGCCCGATATCACGCCTAGTGACGATCCTAATAACACCACCGGCCCATCGCCCTCTTCAACGGCGGCCGGTACACGCATGTATATTACCGGTGACGGTGTCAATGTACGGAAGGAGGCATCTACTTCTTCGGAAAAGATTACTACCTTGGCCAAGGGTACGGCGGTTACGGCTTATGAACTTTCCGGTGATTTTTATCAGGTAAAGCTTTCAAGCGGTGATATTGGCTATGTTTCCAAAAACTATCTTTCCACTACCAGTCCGGCGAATGATCCTACACCGTCTGCTTCACCCACGGCAACGCCCAATACTTCTAACGGAAAGACAATGTATGTGACCGGGGATTCCGTGAATGTGCGCAGTACGCCTTCTTCCAGCGGCAGCAAGCTGACCAGCCTGAAGAAGGGCGCGCAGGTAACGGCGTATGAAAATAAAAACGGATGGTATTATATTCAGTATCAAAGCGGTAAGTACGGATATATCAGCGCTTCGTATTTGACTGCCGATGCGCCGAGTACGGCGACACCTACGCCGACGCCGACGCCGACACCCACAAAACCGCCTACACCTTCCAGCTGGTTGGATATCGGCTT
>URTC01000162.1 GCA_900550765.1 uncultured Clostridia bacterium
AGAGGTAAAACCAGCAATCAATCAGGTGGAAACACATATTTACCAGCAACAAAAAACAGCGCACGAATATATGGTGAAATATGGCGTACAGCATGAATCCTGGGGGCCGTTCGCCGAGGGCAGAAAGGATTTCTTTACCAATCCTGTACTGAATGAAATCGGCAGGAAATACGGTAAAAGTGCCGCACAAGTTGCCCTCCGCTTCCTCTTGCAAAGCGATATTGTGGTCATTCCAAAATCCACCCACAAAGAGCGTATGGCGGAAAACATCCATGTTTTTGATTTTATTCTTGATGAAAGCGATATGAACGCTGTGCGGGCATTGGACGAAAAAGAAAGTCTGTTTTTCTCGCACTATGATCCAGCAGTTGTGGAAATGCTGACAAAATTGCATTAACGGCAGGGATTCAACATGGGGTGGAATCAATGAAAAAGAGAGCCGGGGGATCTGGCATATTAATGATTTCACTCTTGCTTATCGCTTGCATGGCAGAGCAGATACGCAATATATCGCAGTTATTCACACTGCTTACTGGCATAAAAGAAAATGGTGTAACCCAGGCAGGGTTGCACCATCTTTTTATTTTCTTTGCTGCTGTGTATTTATAGGAGCCAAAACGGCCTTTTTAATTTTTGGTGGCTAATAGAACCCAATCTTCATTATCAGGTTTTTGCGGTACTTCATAAGCCGGATGGGTTCCTATACTGGAATTGTTTTTTACCTCTTGCGAAATCAGGGTATATTCGCCGGTACGGGGATTAAACCACTGTACCGTATACGAAGCGTTTTCATCCATGCCTAATAAATAGCCTGTAGCGGTAGAGCGATTATAGAGGTATACCACATAAAGTGTATTTTCGGCGGTAGCGCAGGTATACACGCCTCCGTTTTTTGCAGAAAAGTAATTTTTGTCATTAAAATCTGGAACCAGCGTCCACCAGGGAAGATAGGAGAAAAAATTTCTCATATATCCCATTTGATAAGCGGATTCAAATTCTACAGCCTCTGGCCATTGATATCTGGCTTTATCGGCTACGGTGATGGTATCTATACCGTCTCGGGAGTCTACATCCATATTATAGCTGCTTTTATACAGCCAAATATCTGCCGCACCGTAGCCGTAGCCGAACATACCGGAAAGATAGGAGATCCATCCCTGTGCCCGTGCACCGAAATTTTTTGTCCACAGATAGCAATAGCGCCCTTCATAATTTACCGCTACTTTGGGGGATTTCCAATAGTCTTTGGCGACATTGCTGTCTGCCTGGCCCGTAAGGGAAGGACTCCACTGCGCCCCCCACCAATCATGACCGGTTTTTTCTGTAACTTCAGGAAAAACAAAAACCGAAACACCGTTTCCGCTTACGTTGCTGCCGGTACCTGCGCCGGTAACGGTAGTAGCGCCGGTATTTTCCTGATGCCCTGTTAACGGATGTTTGTAAGCGTCATATCGATGGATATATTCCGCAACTTTTACCCAGGGGTTGTTTAAAAAACTGTATTGCTGACCGGAATTACGCTCAAAGTAGCAGTCGTTATCAATTTCCTGCGCCAGTGTCCACAGGACGGGATAAGCGGCATATCGAGCTACCCAGTACCGGGACATTTGCTCTAAATATGCCTCGTTTTCAAAAATATCATTTGTCATGCTGCTTGAAAAAAAGATTTGTGCATTAGCATGTACCAGTCCTACCTCCGCCAGGTATTGAAAATAACGGTCTGCGGCCTTGAAACCGGAGATATCTCTGGAATCCAACCCGTTTGTTAAATTAAAGCTTGCGCCTAAAGGTTCGCTTTGATAAACGGTAAAGCCTTGGGAAAGCCGCTTATTTACGATGTATTTAAAGTGGGAATTTGTCTGCAGCTCTCCCGCGTAAGGACCTTTGGAATCAAATTCTTCGGCGAACATATTCCAGTGGGTATCGCCCAGATAGAAAAACGGTGTACCGGCATCATACACAAAATATTTGCTGCCGTTTGTTTTTACAAAGCCATGTTTGTAGATATCTAAATCTCCCTTATATATGTTAGCACCGATCGTTCCGGTGAGGCCGTTTAAGGATTCATCGGATTCACAAACGGTTTTATATTCCCAAATACCGTATTCCGTGGGCGCAAAACGACCGCAGAAGTCTTTACCGCCGTTAAAGAAACAGGGGAGTGTTAAGGTTGTTCCGGTGGCTTGATTTTTAAAAACAACGTCCATTATAACATCAAAAGCTTCATTTTTGGAGGTATTATATTTTTTTTCGGTTTTAAATGTAAGTTCAATTGCCCGCCAGGTTTCTGTAAGAAGATCTGCTTGTGAGGAATCAATTTCCTCCGGTGCAGGCGTAACCTCTGCAGGACTTTCGGTTGCTGAAGGGGGTGTTTTTTCCTTATTACATGCGGTAAAAGAGATAAGGCTGCAGATGCATAGGGCAAGAATTGAAATTCGTAGGAAAAAGGTCTGTTTCACGGCAGGATTCCTCCAATTATTAACATTACATAGTAATATTATAAACAAACGTTCTATGAAATGCAAGATGACAATGAAATAAAAAAAGGGATATAAGCGGTTAGCTTATACCCCTAACGGATTTTGCCTTAATTTTTTGTTACTAAAACCACCCAGTCTTCTGTATCGGGTTTATCAGGAAGCTGATAGCCCGGAGCGCCGTTTTTATCCGTAGCATTGGCTTTGATTTCCTGTGAAATCAGTTCATACTGGCAGGTACGGGGGTTGAACCACTGTGCTGTATAAGTTGCGTTGGCGTCCATGTTGCCCAGCATACCCGTACGTGTGGTTTTATTGTAGAAATAAACGACATAGGTGTTGTTTCCATCGGTGGCGCAGGTATAGATTGCGCTGGTAGGATAGTTTCCGTTATCGCCCGGAACACCTCTGTCCGGGTTGAAATATACTTGATCGTTGAAGTCGGGAATCAGCTTCCACCAGTCAAGGTAAGAGAAGAACTGTTTCATGTATCCTACCTGATAGCCTGATTCAAATTCAATGGATTCAGACCATTCTACTTTTTTGTCATCTTTGGTAATGGTTTCGATGCCGTCATTGGATTCTTCGTCGATATTATAGGTACTCTTGTACAGCCAAATATCAATTGCACCGTAGCCATAACCGTACATGCCGGAAAGATAAGAGATCCAGCCCTGGGCCCGCGCACCGAAGTTCTTGGTCCACAGATAGCAGTAGCGGCTTTCGTAGTTGATCGCTACTTTGGATGAATTCCAATAGTCTTTTGCAACTTGGCTGCTGGCCTGACTGGTAAGGGAGGGACTCCACTGTACGCCCCACCAATTGTGACCCGTTCTTTGAGAAACGTCGTCAGAGAAGAATACGGAAATACCGTTTCCGCTCTTATTGTTGCCGGTGCCGGCACCGGTAATGGTGGTAGCACCGGTGTTTTCCTGATGTCCTGTTAACGGATGCTGATAGGCATCATATTTATGAATGTATTCTGCTACTTTTACCCACGGGTTGTTCTGGTAATTCCAGAAAGGATGATCTCCGCGTTCGGAATAAAAGTCGTTATCAATTTCCTGTGCCAGAGTCCACATCACAGGATAGGCGCCCCAGCGAGCTACCCAGTAGCGGGCGATCTGCTCTAAATAAGCGTCGTCTTCTGCTAATTTTTCACTCATATCGCCGGAAAAGAAGAACTGGGCGTTGGCATGAACTAAGCCTTTTTCGGCAATGTACTGGAAATAGCCGTCTGCTTCTCTGAACCCGCGAAGATCTGTGTACTGGAAGCCGTTGTTCAGCGAAAAAGGAGCACCGATGGGCTCGCTCTGATAAACAGTAAAGCCCTGGGATACCCGTTTATCTACAATATATTTAAAGTGAGAGCTTGCACCGGTATCGCCGGCATGAGTGCCGGGCTTATCAAATTCCTCGGCAAACATATTCCAGTGGGTGTCGCCAAGATAGAAGAAGGGAGTGCCGTCGGCATATACAAAATATTTGCTGCCGTTGGTGGTAACAAACCCGTGTTTGTAGATATCCAGATCCCCTTTGTAGGCGTTAGCGCCGACGGTGCCGGTAAGGCCGTTTAAGGAATCATCGGTTTCACAAACGGTTTTGTAATCCCAAATACCGTATTCGGTAGGAGCAAAACGAACGGTAAAGGTTACGTCATCGCTCCAGAAGGTAGGAATAGTCAGGCTGGTGCCGGTGTTGCGGTTGGTAAAAACAACATCCATAATCACATCCAGCGGCTCGGCTTTTCTGTAGTTGTATTCTTTTTGAGAATCAAAATTGATTTCAGTAGCGACCCAGGTCTCGGTGATTATATCAACCGTTGAAGGATCGATGTCTTCGGGAGTAGGGGTGGGGGCCGGCGTGTCGGTAGTGGAGTTGCCGTCACCGGTGTTGGGGCTGTCATTGTCTTTGCAGGCCGTAAAGGAGAAAGCCATTACGATGCATAGCAATGAGATCAGCAAAGGGGTAAAGATCTTTTTCATGGGGAGCCTCCAATCTTTAAAAATATTTACTATTATAGCAAGTTCTTTTACTGTTTACAATATATTTTTATAAATAAAAGAATTTTTTCATTAAAAAAGAAAAAAGAGGGTTGAATTTCTTTGCAGGATATGATATATTCAGCAATAGTAAAATAAAAATAATGAGGTGAGTTTTATGGCAAATGGATTTCAAACTGCGGCGTACTATTTTCCTAACTGGCACATTGATCCTGCAAATGAGCGGTTTCATGGCAAGGGCTGGACAGAATGGCAGCTTATGAAGTATGCAACACCGCGTTTTGAGGGACATCAGCAGCCCAAGGTTCCCCTTTGGGGATATGAGGATGAGGCGGATCCGAAGGTAATGGAGAAAAAAATAGATGCCGCGGCTGATCATGGTGTGGACTGTTTTTTGTTTGACTGGTATTGGTTTGAGGACCGCTCCTTTCTTTCCCGCTGTTTGGAAGAGGGATATATGAAGGCAAAGATTAACCATAG
>URTC01000163.1 GCA_900550765.1 uncultured Clostridia bacterium
CCAACCTCAAAACCACCCCCTGTCCCTACCCTGCAACCTACTGTCCCCCCTAAAGCAACAGCTAAACCTATCCCCACTGCTACTATAACACCTGCCCCCACACAAACAGCAATTACGTTAGACCAATATATTGAAAGCATTCAAAATGAAATTGATCAAATAAAGACAACTATAGCTGCTCAGGGAATGGATATTCATGTATTTTCAAGAAACAACTCCTTGGTATACAGCTATACAATTGCAATAAGTACAGACAATATAGAATCTATAGGCGCTTCATTAGAAGACGCTTTAAACGCACAATCTTCTACCTTCGAAATCTTATTCCACCAATTAAAAACAAAAATTCCCTCCGCAGAATCGATAATCGTTGAATATCTAACAAAAGACGGTACTATCATTTGTTCTAAAGAATTTAAATAAACAACTATCATAAAAGGGAGATCATAGATCTCCCTTAAGCAGGCCGAAGAATTTGCTCTTTTAAATTAAGAGAGAATATTCCATTTTGTCAGCAAAAGAAGGCTTGCTTGCAGTAAAGTTCTGCATATATCTTAAAAACGTTTCGTTCGTTTTTCGGCAGGGAAAAATAGAAGCATTTTCACATGCTGTCACCGGGCAGTGATTCCTGCTTTTTCAAGCGCCGCAGCCGCCTTCAGACGCGGCAGAGTCAAAGAAAACATATCCTCCTTCTGTTTCCCTGCTGCTTTATAAAGCCGCACGGCCAAATCAGAATAAAGTGCGTCGTATGTATTTTTTTCAGGCGTAAACTTTGAAATATCCGTTCCGTTCTTTTCATCAAGCGCTTCTGCGAGCCTTACCATATGCGGTACAGCAGAATCCCCCAGGGATTCCATGGCGGCGATATCTATAGTTTCCAGGGTTTCCTCAAGATAGCGATCCACATTATATTTTGCAATCAAAGCGTCCGTTCCGGATAAAGCAAGGCCGGCAAAGCAAATTACGCATACGCAAAGCGACGCTGAGAGCAGCTTCAGCCTGGTTACAAACTGTTTTACGATAATCAGTATAAATAAAATCGCCAGTACCCCCATCAGCCACGATGCATATACCCTTTTGGGCGTAAGCCCGTAACAGTTAATATACATGATCATTTTTGCCGCAGCGGTACTAATCAGCACCAGCGTAAATACGGCAAGTACTACAGAAAGCGTTCGCAGCAAAATAACGGATTTTTTCCTTTCACGGCTCATAAAAAGACTGATACATGCAATAACAGCAAAATTGATAACGGATACTGTACACAGTTGGAAAAACCCGTCTCTTGCATATTCCGCATAATTGAAATTTTCGGGAAGAACTCCTGAAAAACCCGACATATAATACTGCCATTGAGATATAAAAAAGAGCAGATAAATGCCCAGCAAAGGAAGTACCGCCGCCGCCACCGTTACGCCGGGCGCTATTTTTATACTGCGTGACGCACTGCGGCACTGATCAGCCGTCATGATAGCAGAGCATTTTTTATCACAACACGAAATAAACAGTCCGAAAAGATACATGGCGATCGGAACGCCTAAAAACATACTGCCGATATGAGAAAGAATATCCCACAAGGTAAAACTAAAAATATTTTTCAGCAGCGCGGTGAAAGAGGCATCATAGGAAAGCAGGACCAGCACCGCTATAGTAGGGATGATGGTAAAAACTATTCCCAGAAGCAGCTTTAAAAGGAATGTGCCGCCTTTTTTTGCTCTTCCTGAAAAAAGAGCGGAAAAAATATGCGCAAAGGAAAAAAACGGCATAATAAATGCTGCTTTAAAAAAATCAGCTGCCCAGAGATCCGAAAATCCTTTTTCAGCAGTATTTCCGGTAGATGTAAATACAAAAACTATATACATCACCAACGCAAAAACATAGGCCCAGAAGTGAATAGCTGAATTACCACATATAAAAAGAGCCGCTGATACTATGACTGCCGAAACAGCAGTAAGAACAGGCAATACGGTAAAACGAATCCCTTTTAATTTTAAAATAACAGCAGAGACAGCAAAGAGCACAAGAACAAATAGAAATCCCCCAAAAGGATGCCGCGTTACCGAACCAACTCGACAAAATACATACCCCGCAAGCAGACACAGCCAGGCAAAAACGCTCTCCAGGGTTGTAAACTGCCTTACCTTCGGCGCCGCCGGACCGCCCGGGGCCGGAATCTCTCTGTTTTCGTAATTCCTATTCTGCATTGTTTCAGTTTGTTGTTCCATCAGTATTTCCTCCAATAAATACAATAATTACTGGGTATCTGTATATTCCAAAATATCCTCCACACGGCAGTCAAGCGCCCGGCAAATCGCATCAAGCGTAGAAAAACGTATGGCTTTTGCCTTATTGTTTTTCAAAATAGAAAGATTTGCCAGCGTAATTCCTACTTTTTCGGAAAGCTCGTTCAAGGACATTTTACGTTTTGCCATCATTACATCCAAATTGATTACAATCATGCTGTTACCGTTCCCCCACCGTTCATACCGTAAAATCGTTTTCTGTTTTTATCTCTACAGCTTCTTCCATCACATTTTTCACCACCCGAAGACAGAGACCTAAAAAAACTGCAGCAAAGGTCACGACCAGCGCAGCCGGGAAAGGATATGCCAAAACAATAAAAAGAGCGCCTAAGAGAAAACAGCACCAGGATACGCCGCGAATAAGCGATACACTGCGAGAAGTAAAAACCAAGCCGGCACGTATCCGCAAAAGTAAAAGAAACAGCAGAGTATCAGCTAAAAAAGCAACGGCAAGAACACCATAAGCCATCAAAAGAAGAAACGTGCTGTTGAAGAACGGAGAACTTACTCCCGCTCCCTGCAAGCCGTTTAAAAAATATTCCAGTACCGACGGCATAATGACCGCCCCCACCAGAAGAAGAACAAAGAATACCACCGAAAAAACCAATGAAAGTATAATGGATCCTTTACTTGAAATTTTCAACATAGAAAAATCCTCCGCTTTTTGTTTTCCTAACCCTTATGTTCAGAAGCTCATTTCATATTCTTTTTATATCATAGTCAATTGTTTTATGTTTGTCAATATTTTTTTATTGTTTTTCAATAAAAAAATATTTCGATCTTTTCCTCTATATTTCTTTCTCAAAATTTTTTCCGCAATTTTTGAATAAAAAAACTGCCCCGTCCAAAGACGTGACAGCTGGCTTTTTTATTCTTTTCGTTCATAAAGCTCCGGCGTCAGCTGGGCCATATTTCCTCCGTCTACCACAAGCTCGGCTCCGGTGGTATTACGGGATTCACTGCTGCCGAAATACCAGGCTGCGTTGGCAATATCCTCAAACTCCGCAATATCCCGCAGCGGCGTATAATTGGAAAGCGCATGTTTGCAGTCGTTATAATTGGTTTTCCAACGCTCGGTTTTAATCATACCCGGCAGCACGCAGTTGCTGCGGATATTGTACTTACCCAAATCAATCGCCAGCGCACGGCTCAGGCTCAGCACACCGCCTTTGGAACAGCTGTAGGCCGCCCGCGAGGGAATGGCCCGATACGCCGTATTGGAATTGATAAACACAATGGAACCGCCGCCTTTTTCCTTCATCTGCAGCGCCGCCTGCCGTGCCAGCATAAAGTTCCAGCCGATGTTGGTATGGATCACCTGCATAAAATCTTCGATATCGACCGAAAGCGTATCCTGGGCAATCCCTAAATTGGCCGCATTCAGCACCAGACAATCCAGCAAATAGCCCTGCGCCCGAATATCCTCAAAAATACGGATAACGTCTGCCTCGTCAAAAACTTTCATTCCGTAACCTTTGGTATAAACACCGTATTCCACGGCTAAATTCTTTGCCGCTTCCGCCGCATTTTCCTCACTGCGGGAGCCTACAAAAACATCATAGCCCTCTTTTGCAAAGCGGCTGGCAATTGCATAGCCCGTACCGTTCGTAGCTCCTGTTACAAAAACCGATCGTGTCATTTTTGTTCTCCTTTAAAAATAAAACTCACTCTTCGCCGGCCGAATATCGGTAAGCGCGCCGGTATAGTGCCGCAGAGTGTGCGGCTGATACGGGTGCTTCAGGCACTCTTCTTCATGGATTTCGATACCCAGCCCGGGTTTATCCGAAATAAACATATAGCCATCCTCATAGTGCAGCGCCTCATTTGTGACCTCCTTGCGCCAGACAACATCACTGTACATGATCTCCAAAATACAGAAGTTGGGGCAGTTAGCCGCCAGCTGAAGCGTAGCCGCATTGGCAACCGGGCCCGAGGGATTATGCGGTGCAAAGGGAATATAGCGGCACTCAGCCTCAGCGGCAATTTTTTTCAGTTCCATAATACCGCCGGCATGAGAAATATCCGGCTGAATATAATCCGCAGGCATGCTGTCAAAGAATCGGCGGTAGTCCCATCGGGTATACAGCCGCTCTCCCGCAGAAATCGCTACCGGCGACTGGTCATGTACGGCTTTTAAGGCCTCCAGGCTATCCGGCGGAACGGGCTCTTCAAAGAACATCGGCTTAAAGGGCGCCAGCTCCTTTGCGATTTTTATGCCCGTGGGAATATTAAACCGTCCGTGCCCTTCAATCAAAAGGTCCACGCCGTCGCCAACGGCTTCCCGTACGGCCGCCACACATTTCAGCGCTTTATCCAAATCGGCCGAAGAAATATTCATATAACTTTTGCCAAAGGGATCCCACTTCATGGCCGTTACCCCGCGCTTGACCGCCTCGGCCGCCTTTTGGCCGAATTCCTCCGGCTCCTTTGCTCCGGCGAACCAGCCGTTTACATAAATACGTACTTTATCGTTGACCTTGCCCCCCAGCAGTTGGTAAACCGGCACGCCCAGGGTTTTGCCCAAAATATCCCAAAGGGCCATTTCCACTGCAGAAAGAGCGGACATCAGCACCGGACCGCCGCGCCAATAAGCATCACGGTAGATATCATGCCAGTGCTTTTCAATCGTTAAAGGATTT
>URTC01000164.1 GCA_900550765.1 uncultured Clostridia bacterium
GAATTTTTTTAAAAAGTGCAGCGGGAATCAGCGGCATCATTATTATTGCGGGAATTCTTTTATTGCCGGTGATCAATATTTGCGGTTATATTCTTTTACTTCGGTGTTTTAATGCTTGTGTTTCGCCTTTTAGCGATAGTTTTGTTACCGGATGCGTGAGAAATGTTTGTGACTGTCTTAAATTAGTGATGGCTGCGATCTTCGATGTAGGCGTGCTCTATTTTATTTATTTGGGAATTTTGGCCGGAGCAGGGAGTAGTTTGCTATGATAGATTGGGTAAAAGAATATATTACGTCGGTTACAGGTGTAGCGATCCTTTCTTTGATTGTTGACTGTGTTCTTCCTGAGGGAAACATCCGTAAATATGCACGGTTTGCTTGTGCTTTGATTCTAAGTATTTGTATTATTTCGCCTATCTTTGATTTAAAGCCGGATACTGCGTTTTCGCTTGAAAAAAATGAACAGGTTTATATTGATTACACTCAGGCGATAGAAAAAACAGTTCAGGGAATCTACGGCTTTGAAAATGCAAGTGTCAGGGTTACCCAGAATGGCGGAAAAGTACAGGAGATATTTATCACGCTTTCGGACAGCAAACTGTTGGAAATGGCTCAGCAAACTGCCATGAAAGAATATCTGTGCAATACATTGAGTGCTATATACGGTATTGAAAAAGAAAATATATGGATTTAGGAGTAGAAGAAAATGAAAGAGTTGCTGGCAAAAATTAAGGAATCCAAAAAGCTTAAGATGATTATTGTAATTATGCTTTGTGCGCTGACGGCAATTATATATTTTTTACCAGATGGAAGCGATGATAGGAATAAAAACGATCAAACGGTCATATCTAATAATAGCGAAGATCATTCATCCAAGGAAAAAAAGCTGGAAGAGGTTTTAAGCAACATTAAGGGTGCGGGGCGAGTAAGTGTTATGATTACTTACCAAAGCAGCAGTGAGGTGGTAACGGCAAGCAGCACGGAAACACAGACCAGTACGGTGATAGAGAAATCGGAAAACGGAGGAACCAGGGAATCAGAAACAATTGTTGAAAACAAAGCGCCGGTGACGGTTGGCTCAGGCAGCGGCGAAAATGCGCTTGTGGTGGTGGAAAAGGAGCCGGAGATTAAGGGGGTGATTGTGGTTGCCGAAGGCGCAGAAAATATAACGGTGAAGCTCAGTTTGCAAAAAGCAGTGGAAACGGTGCTTCAAGTATCACCTTCACAGGTAGAAATATTTGCAATGAATTAAGGAGAGAGAAATTATGTTTAAAATCAGCAGAAAAACAATCGTAATATCCGCAATGGTCGTTCTTCTTTTGGTCACAGGACTTTTAAACTGGAAATATGTAATTGCTAATAAGGAAGATGGTGAACAAACCTCCGTTCCGGGGCAGGCCGATGGAGGAGAAGTGGAAACTTCAAATTTCTTTACAACATATAAGAGTGAGCGGCTTGCTAACCGGGAAGATGAAATTACCTATTTAGAGAGTGTAATCAATAATACCAATACCGACCAGACCACATTAAATGAGGCACAACAGATGAAAATGGAGATTGTTGCCAATATGGAGCTGGAGACTACTCTGGAAGGATTGCTGGTAGCGAAAGGGTTTGAGGACGCCATTGTAACCTTTGGGACGACTTCGGTCAATATCGTTGTGAAAGATACAGAACTTACACAGGCAAAGGTAGCGCAAATTCTGGATGTAGTTACCACGGAAACACAATACACTGCTGGTGAGGTAAAGATCATCCAGGCGAGCTGATAGAAATTCGGTCTGCTCTTTGAGGGCGACCGAATTTTTGTTTTTTACTTATAAAACACAAGAAAAAAGCTGCTATCTATACAGATAGCAGCTTTTATTTCTGTTCACTTTAGCTTTTTACAGTGCGCGGGTAACCTTACCCGAACGCAGACAACGGGTGCAAACGCAAATCTGCTTGGGAGCACCGTCGACGATAGCTCTTACTTTTTGAACGTTAGGTGCCCAGTATGTTCTTGAACGACGGTTTGAATGGCTTACCTTGTTGCCCGACATAACACCTTTTTGACAAATCTCGCAATACTTTGCCATAATGCGACACCTCCTTTAGGGAATCTATAAATTTTTAAAGTGTTGCTCTTTGGTGTGCGCGAAGGGACTCGAACCCCCGATCTACTGGTTCGTAGCCAGTTACTCTATCCAGCTGAGCTACGCGCACATATGCTTTTTTTAGCAACGTTGATAGTATATATCAACCAAGATTTTTTGTCAAACATTTTCTGTAAAAAAGTTTTTATTTATTTTCTGCTGAATTTATGATAACATATAATAGATAAAAAATTACGGTAACTTACAGAATAGCTTTCGTTTTTTATCACCGGTCTTTCACAAAGAAGGTGTATTATGATAAAGAACATAGGAGGGAGATTTTATGGCAAGAGTTCTTATTGTTGACGATGAAGAAAATATCCGAGAAGGGCTGCGCGAATATGCTGAGTTTGAGGGGCATACCGTTACAGAGGCCGTTGATGGTATGGATGCGGTAAATAAATGCCGCAACAATGATTTTGATGTGATTATTATGGACATCATGATGCCGCGGCTGGATGGCTTTTCGGCGTGTAAGGAAATCCGTAAATTGAAAGATATTCCAGTACTCATGCTTTCCGCCAGAGGTGAGGAATATGACAAGCTTTTTGGTTTTGAGCTGGGAATCGATGATTACGTGGTCAAGCCGTTTTCGCCTAAGGAAGTAATGGCAAGGATTAATGTGATTATCTCTCGGCGTGAAAACAGCAGCAAAGTCGGCGAAAATAAACATATCGTTATTAAGGGCATCGATATTGATGTTTCTGCCCGAAAGGTCTATATTGATGGAAAACGTATCGATCTTACGCCTAAGGAATACGATCTTTTAATGTTTATGATAAAAAATAAAAATATTGCGCTATCACGGAATCAGCTGCTCTCTGAGGTATGGGGGTATGAATTTTTCGGTGATGACCGTACAGTAGATACGCATATTAAGATGCTTCGCAACAGCATCGGTCCGTATCGGGATCTGATTTCAACAGTTCGGGGAGTAGGGTATATTTTTGAAACAGAAAGCTAAGTTAAAAGGCGTAAAGCTGAAAATGTGGGAATACTTTTGCATGTTTGCCATACAGCTGCTGGTAGTCATATGGCTGCTGCAAGTGGTATTTTTGCAGTATTATTATATAGGCGCTATGGCAAAAGAAACGCTGGGGAACGCGCGGCAGCTGGTACGGCTATATAAAGAAAATAAGCTCGATGAAGAAACCGTGCGTAATAATGCGTATAAGAATAATCTTTCCATTGTTATTACGGATAAAAACGGAAATGTAATCAGTGCCAGTGATGCGATGGGGGTAATGGATCCCAGCAGCGTAATCCGCTTAAATATGTATGGACAAAGTATCGGTAATTTGAAGGAAGCTATTGCAAAAAGTGCGCAGGGCGAGGTTTATTATCGGCTGGAGAATGATGATACGAAGAGCAAAGTTCTGTTTTATGCCGCTTTTACCCAGGAAGGGGTGGAACCGGGAGGTTCGTATATTTATGTCATGTCTCAGATAGAACCGATTGATTCGGTCATATCTGTTATGCAGGGGCAATTTATCATTATTACGATCATATCTTTGGTAGTGGCTCTGACTTTTGCATATCTGATCGCGCTAAAATTTTCGCGTCCGGTAGAAAAGTTAACGGAATCTGCGCGGGAACTTGCTTTGGGCAATACAGATGTAACCTTTAAAACCGATGAAGCATTTGGTGAAATCGCAGAACTTTCCAGCGCTTTGAATTATGCGGCAAGCGAAATTATAAAATCCAATCAGCTCCGGCGGGAACTGATGGCGAATGTATCTCATGATCTTCGTACACCGCTGACGATGATTAAAATGTATGCCGAAATGATACGGGATATTTCGGGGGATAATAAAGAAAAACGTGAAAAAAATCTGAAAATTATTATTGATGAGACTGATCGGTTGTCATTACTGGTAAATGATATATTGGATCTTTCTAAAATTGAATCGTCACAGGATTTAGAGCTTGAGAATTTTGATATTTGCCAAATGATTCAAAGCATTTTAGAACGTTTTTCGGTAATGACGCAGCAAGGATATACCTTTTCAGTGGAAGCGCCGGAAGCCTTGACGGTACGGGGAGATGTAAGCAGAATTCAGCAGGTAATTTATAATTTGTTGGGCAACGCTATTAATTATACCGGGGAAGATAAAAAGGTAACGATCCGGGTAACACGGAAAGAGAAAACTGCCAAAGTAGAAATTATTGATACAGGAAACGGTATTCCCAAAGAAGAACTTGCCAATGTTTGGGATCGGTATTACCGTGCCAAAACACATGTGCGCTCGAAAATCGGTACTGGTTTAGGACTTTCAATCGTAAAATCAATTTTGATTGCGCATAATGCTGATTTTGGCATTGAAAGTACGTTGGGAGTCGGGTCTAATTTTTGGTTCGAATTAAAAATTCCTGAATTTTCCGATCATAAAAAAATGCTTTTGGCAAACAATAATACCGTGACTGAGAAAGAAAGCGATTCGCTTTCAAAGAATCAGGACACATAAATCAAACAACGGAAATATCCGTTTAAAATAGATTGTTGGAGGGCATTATGGCTAAAATGTCAGAAGCTTTAAAGCAAGAGATTGCCAGAGAACTTGGTGTATATGACACGGTTAAAAATTCAGGCTGGGGCGAAGTATCGTCTCGTGACTGCGGTCATATGGTAACAAAGGCGATTGAAATTGCTAACAGAAACTTTAAGTAAATGATAAATTATAAAGGGAGATTTCAAATCTCCCTTTTATGTATATATTGTTTCTCTGCCGCATATTTTTTATCGGGAGGGATACCTATGTACAGTAAAGG
>URTC01000165.1 GCA_900550765.1 uncultured Clostridia bacterium
CGCCTGTCCGTTTACCCACAGCTTAAACTGATCCTGCGCGCTCATGCGCAAGCGCAAGGCATCCGGCACCTCCTCCAGCCAAAAAGAACGGCAAAAATAGGCGCTTACAATCTCTCTTCCCGGAAAAACGCCGCATTTTTTCCATAAATCTTCCGGAATTCCAATCCACTGCATCATATTTCCTCCTTAAACAGCACTGTTTTTTCAGCTGACCGGCCGCATTTCCAGTTTATGAAGTTCCGTCAGCTCTTTCCATTCACGCACAAAAGATTCCTTTTGAAAATCCTGCTCATTGCACAGGTTTTCAAGGGTTTCATAATCCAGCTCATTGGGGTATACACAAATACTGTTCCTCTTTACTAAAAAATCCAATAAAACCGTCTACCTTCTCCGTTTCTTTTAAACCTACCGAAATATTTTTCATCATTATACCATGCTCCAGGCCGTGAAGCAATACATTCCCCGCTGTAAGCATGTTTCTTTCAAAAGCGGTGCCGTTGATCAACTATCAGTTCTTCTCCGTCCAGCACCGCTGAAATCAAATCCTCCCCCCGATACGTAAGCTTAAGTGAAAAAAAGGGATATCCTTCTTCCAACAGACGGAAAAAAATTTTGTCGCCCGCCCATAGCGGCAGCGCATCTACTTCTTTTTTATCTACCCACTCTAAGGTTCCCTCATCACATTCACAAAGATCACCCCAAAATTCGCGGCAGGTAAAAAGATGCATATATTCCGCTTCATTTTCGTTCAAAAGGAACGTTACCACTGCACGGTACTCTAACTTGCCCAGTGTCAAACCCGTTTCTTCCAGTGCTTCGCGTCGGGCGCATTCGTCAGGGCTCTCTCCCGGTAAAAATTTTCCGCCCACGCCAATCCATTTATCTTTATTGATGTCATTTTTCTTTTTTATGCGATGAAGCATCAAATATTTTCCGTCTTTTTCAAGGTAAATCAGTGTAGTATTCATAAAGCCTCCATAGGGAATTGTTCATCCTATTTTTATAATATCACTATATGCACATATATGCATTATTTAATCGTTTCACTATTGTACCTCTGATAAAAGTATGATTTTTATTATACCATATCTTTTTTCGCCTGAAAAGCCCCGCTCCATCTTTTATAAAATTTCATTTCCTTTCACTTTAAAAATTTTTCCATAGATTTTTTATATTTTTACAAAAATTTCACCTTTTTTTATTTGACAGTATCTCGTGATCTTTTTATAATAGTTAACGTGTTAATTATTAACATGTTAACTATTTTTATGAGGGGGAATGCTACTTGACTGAAAAAGATTGTTATACGATCGTGCAGCGTAAATTCATTCAAATCAACCGTCTGCACCGCACGATCATGGATAAAACCATCAGTGCTACCGGTCTGCACCGAAGCCAGCATATGCTGCTGGTTCATCTTTCACACACACAAAGCGCGCCAACGCAAAAGGAAATTGCCGATGCTTTCCAAATCAGTTCCGCCGCTGTAGCAGTCACACTCAAAAAAATGGAGCAAAACGGCTACATTTCCCGTATTTCTCCCAACGGCGACATGCGCTGCAATAAAATAACGATAACCGAAAAGGGCTACGAAATCCTAAAAGCTACAAAAAAAATAGTAGATGGCATCGACGCGGCAATTTACGCCGGTTTTACCAAAGAAGAACTCGCCACCTTCTCTGCCTGTTTAGATAAAATGCAGGAAAATCTTTTAAATCTTTAAAATAATCTTTTATACAAAAAGGAGATGACAAGTATTGAAACGATGGTTCAAGTACATCAAACCATACCTGCCGGCGTTTATCTTAGGACCGCTGTGCATGATTGTCGAAGTAATCGGCGAAGTGCTGATGCCCAAACTGCTGGCTCTGATCATTGACTACGGTGCCGGCGACAAAGAAGCACCTGCTCTTATTCAAAAGCTGTATGATCTGTTCGGTACTGACAGCGGCTTTATCGTTGCGATCATGACCGGTATGATCCTAACCGCTCTTTTAATGATGATAGGCGGAGTAGGCGGTGCTTGGTTTGGTGCAAAGGCTTCGGTTAATTTTGCAGCCGACCTGCGCTGCGATGTATATAAAAAAGTGCAGAAATTTTCTTTTTCCAATATTGATAAATTTCAAACCGGATCTCTGGTAACACGGCTTACCAACGATATTACACAAGTGCAGAATTTTATCAATATGCTGCTGCGTATGGCGCTGCGCGCACCGGGCATGCTGATCGGCGCACTGATCATGGCGATTATGCTCAATCCCTCGCTTACCGTAGTACTGGGAGTATCTATTCCGCTGATGCTAATAGTCATCGCTTTTCTAATTTCCAAAGGATTTCCGCGCTTTTCTAAAATGCAGGAAAAAATCGACGCACTCAACTCCACCGTGCAGGAAAACATTACTAATGTACGTGTGGTAAAAAGTTTTGTTCGGGAAGATTTTGAAAAAGAGAAATTTTTCCATGCCAACAGCAACTTAAGGAAAGCCGGCTTCAGTGCCATGAGTATTATGATCTTCATTTCACCGCTGGTAACATTCTTTATGAATGCCACAACCATTGCCGTATACTGGTTCGGTGGAAATATGGTCATATCCGGCAGCATGTCTCCCGGTGATCTGACTGCTTTTATCACCTATATTACACAAATTTTGATGTCGCTGATGATGGTAACAATGCTGTTTATGATGCTCTCCCGTGCGCTGGCATCCACCAAGCGTATTGCCGAGGTATTGGATGAAAAAATAGATATCTCTGATGAAAATGCCTCTAAAGAGCTCACCGTTCAGAACGGCCAAATCGAGTTTAGAAATGTTTCCTTCCGCTATTATAAAAACAGCGAAGAAAAGGTTTTAGATTCTGTCAGTTTCACGATTCCGCCGCGGGCAACGGTAGGAATCATCGGTTCTACCGGCTGCGGAAAAACTACGCTGGTTTCGATGATTCCGCGGCTTTATGACGTAGATGAGGGCCAGGTACTGATTGACGGTATAAATGTAAAAGACTACTCCCTTTTCCATCTGCGTGAAAGCGTAGGCATGGTTCTGCAAAAGAACGTACTCTTTTCCGGTACAATTGAAGAAAACCTGCGTTGGGGCGATGAAAATGCTACCGAGGAACAAATCCGTTCCGCCGCCGAAAGCGCACAAGCAGATAAATTCGTATCTTCCTTTCCGAAAGGGTATCAAACCGATCTGGATCAGGGCGGAACCAATGTTTCCGGCGGCCAAAAGCAACGTCTGTGCATTGCGCGTGCTCTGCTGAAAAAACCAAAAATCCTCATTCTTGACGATTCTACCAGTGCCGTGGATACCGCCACCGAAGCGCAGATCCGCAATACCTTTAAAACCACACTTGCCGACACTACAAAAATCATCATTGCGCAGCGGATCAGTTCTGTCATGGACGCGGATATGATCCTGGTAATGGATAACGGAAAAATAACGGGAATCGGTACGCATGAGCAGCTGCTGAAAGAAAATACCGAGTACCAGGAAATCTACTATTCCCAAATGGAGAAGGAGGCATAATTGATGAAACGTTCTCTTACAGACCTCCAGAGACAATACAGTAAAACTTCTGCCAATACAAAAGGCGGCGCCGGCATGATGCCCGGCCCCGGTCCCGGCGGTCCCCGGCACGGCGGTCCGCGTGCCAGTGGAAAGCCGAAGAATATGTCTGCCACGGTAAAACGCCTGTTTTCCTATATTGCTGAGCATAAGTTCAGGCTGATCCTTGTTTTATTTCTGATGCTCGCCAGCAGTATGACTTCCTTGATTGGTTCCTACAATCTGCGTCCAATCATCAATCATATCACCGATGGTACGACTTCTTCTGCGGACAGAATTGCCTATTTAGGGCAGACCCTTATGATTCTTGCCTGTATTTATCTGGTAGGCGTGGCGGCCACCTATTTACAAAACAGAAACATGGTCACTGTTTCGCAAAGCTCTATCGAAAAGCTGCGCAACGACCTGTTCTGCAAGCTGCAATCTCTGCCGACCAGATATTTTGACTCGAATCCCACCGGCGAGATCATGAGCCGTTTTACCAATGATATTGATAATATCGATAATATGATCAACCAGACATTAACCAGTTTAATCTCCGGTACCATACAGCTGATTGGCACCTTTATCGTAATGATTTCCACCAATATCTGGCTTACACTGATCACAATCGTATTCATTCCTATTTTTACTTTCGGCGGCGGACTGATCGCTAAAAAATCAAGCAAATATTACGGCGGACAGCAAGCAGCTTTAGGCGCGATAAACGGATATATTGAAGAAACCGTAAACGGCGCTAAAGTCATTAAAGTATTCAATCATGAAAAAACCTGTACAGAAGAATTTGAGCTTTTAAATAACGATATGCGCCAAAAACAATTGAAAGCACAATTCTACGGCGGCATCATGGGGCCTATCATGGGCAATACCAGTCAAATCAGCTATGCTGTTACTGCCGGAATCGGCGGATTGATGTGCCTGTTCGGAAATTTTGATGTAGGCGGTCTCTCTGTTTTTTGTGGCTACTCCCGAAATTTTTCGATGCCTATCAATACCATATCGCAGCAAATGAGTACCATTTTTGCCTCACTTGCCGGTGCTGAACGTGTCTTCCGTGTAATGGATACCGCACCGGAGGCCCCTGATAGGGAGAATGCTGCGGCCATGACGCAAATAGAAGGAAATGTTGTTTTAGATAATGTAACCTTTGGGTATGTACCGGAAAAAACAATATTAAAGCATATTTCCCTTGACGCCAAACCTGGACAAAAAATCGCCTTTGTCGGTTCCACAGGCGCAGGAAAAACTACCATTACCAACCTTTTGAACCGTTTTTACGATATTGAGGAAGGTACAATTACCATTGACGGCATCAACATCATGGATATTCAGCG
>URTC01000166.1 GCA_900550765.1 uncultured Clostridia bacterium
GAAACGAACAGAACACCTGCTAAGCTGCCTGCCAGAAACACAAGAACCAGCAGCAGAGAACACCACTTTTTTTGAGTTTGAGATCCCTTCATTTTTCTTCTCCTTTTTTTATATTTACTGAAAGTACCGTAAAGGCGCTTCCATGACAGAACAAAAGAATTTTTCACGTTTCTTTTACATCACGTAAAACTTATTCCGGTCCGTTACAGTTTATCGGCGATACACTTTAACCGGCTGCCGGCTGAAACAAGCCGGCCGGCAAGGATATCTTCCTCGGTAATTTTTGCAAACAAAATTTCTCTGGCCGCGTCACTGTGATTTTTATATTCATGACTTCCGCCGCGCTCCCTGTCATATACAATATAAAGATTTCCCTGCGTATCCTCGGTGCCGTCAGGATAGGAAACCGCGCCGCGCTCATCCAGCAATAAAAATCCTTTCCAGCTGACGCAATCGTCCTCCGACAGCATCGCCGTTAAATTGTTGCGCCCATGAAAATGATAATGATTTACCAATAAAATTCGGCCTGAAGCCAGTTTTCTGATAAAAAACCGGGAGTTTGGTCCGCTGATTCCGCTGTCTTCTCCGGGGGTCCAGGTTTTCCCTCCGTCATAAGAAAAGCTCCTCTCGATACCATAATGCGTACGCACCAGCATAAGAAGACGTCCGTCTGAAAGTTCCACCGTCATATGCTCATCAAAACACCGGTTGGGAATATCCGCACTGCCTAAAAGAGTTATTGTTTTTTCATGATCCGTTGACGCGTATACGTTAGAAAAGCGCTCTGCTTTTATGCCTTCCACCACCGGCATTCCCGAATAACAGGCGTCGGTCCATATCGCGCAGGGAAACAGCCATGTTCCGTTTTTTAAAACGGTCGGTTTATTCATCATGACCCCGTTGGCAAAGCGGAAAGGCTCCGTAAAAGTAAGCGTTTCCTCCTCCGGCTGGTCGCATCGAACATACCATACGCCCCCTACGCCGTCAAATTGCCCCGTTTCCTGCTGAGACCAAAACCACCACAGTCTTCCCATCGGATCGATCCATAAGCAGGGATCAAAGGCACGCGCGGGAAATTGAGGCGCGTTAACCGCAAGAATATCGCTCCAGGTAACACCGTCGTCATCGCTTTTTTTCAAAACCACATAGTTTCCCGGTGCTTCTGTTTCTCCGCCGCTGTAAAACGTTATGAACAACCGGCCTTTTTTCGTTTTTTCAATGCCAGGGATTCCCTGCCAAAGCCGATGTTCTTTCTGGTATGCGCCAAGGGCATGCCGATTGGTAATAAACATAGCAACTTCTCCTTTACAAAACCTTTTATCGCAATACATCAACGCGATTATATAACATAGTTTTCTATATGTAAATTGCCAATATGATAAAAACATTGCAAATCCTATCAATCTATGTTATGATATTTTTATGAAGAATTATTATGTTGAAAGAAAAACAGAATACAAAAAGATCACGTTCCGGTATGCAGTAGGTGAATCTATTGAAAAGGGAAGAGAAGTTCATTCCTACCACGAACTCCTTTATTTTATAAAGGGAAACGGTAAATTTCTATCCGAATCGCTGCAGGAGGATCTTACAGGAGGAATGCTGTTCTTCATTCCCCAAAAATCATACCATCAATTCAGTCTTTATGACAGCAAAAATTATACAAGGCTGGTTCTCTATTTTCCGGATTTACCGGAATTAGAAAACATTTTATGCTGCTTAAAAGACAGTACTAAAATTCTTTCAGAACTTACCCCTTTTACGAAAAGTCTGTTGAATAAGATAATCGAAATTTTAAACGGCGGCGCTTTGGCCGCAGACAGCCAAATTTATTTATACGGTATTTTTCTTTCTTTGCTTTCGGAACTGAAAATAAATTTTCCTAAATTAACCGTACCTTCTTTTACCCCCCAGAATACTCTGATTATAAAATGCATTGAATATATTCAAAAAAATCTGACAAAACAGTTATCGGTTTCGGAGATCGCCGGTGCTATGCATGTTTCTTCCTCCACTTTATTCAAATGCTTTCAAAAGCATCTGGGAACTTCCGTGTATAAATATATTACCGATAAAAGGGTGTTGTTGGGGCATGAACTGATACAAGCCGGAGAAAGACCTACGGATATATACTATAAATGCGGATATAACGATTACGCCTCCTTTTATAAGGCTTATATAAAAACTTTTGGATTCTCGCCTAAGCAAGAAATAAAAACGCTTTCCGATACAAAAGGGCATAAAAAATAAAAAATATTTTTTCCGCGCATACTAAAAAATACCTCTGCGAATCTATACAGAGGTATTTTGTTTTTATCTAACTCATTCATGTTCCCTGGTATGCTCACAATTTGCAGCTGTTTAAAAGTTGTTCTACAATCTTATTAATTCCTTGTTGTATGGGTTCGGAAACTTTGAAGATCTTCAAAAATAAATCTTCATCAATATATGTTTCATCACCTTTTGGGGCAAGCCATGATATATAAGGAGTCACATCAGGCTTGCAGATATTTTTTATTAGATAATAGTCGGTCAACATTACAATAGTTTCAGAAAGATCATGTGAACCGTCGTCCATATTAATATCTGCATTTATAATTATATCGGTAAATTGATGTGTCAATTCATGCAGCAACATAAAGAAAGTATTGTCCAATTTGTCAATATCCAAAGGGTAGGGTACTGCGGCAGAGAAGCAGTCAGATATTCCTATACCTCTGCCGTTTTTTGTTATACTGAAAGAAAGCCAAGCTTTTGCGGATTTTTTGTAATAATCAAATAGAAAGCTATATTGGTTTATTTTATTACGCAAAGTCTCTTCAATCAGCAAACGATTTGCTTTCTCTTTATGGAATTGTTTATCCCAAAACTCAAAATATTTGGTTGAATGCCTGGTAAGTACGTCAACAAACGGATATACAAAAAATACTTTATCATTCTCGTTAAATCTATTATAATCTCTCAATAATTGAATGAGTTCTTCCATATTTTGAGTAAAGAAAGGAAGAAAATTTATAATTCCCAGTCTATTAAAATTTTGGTTGTAATAGTTGACAGCTGATTGAGGGAGAGAAATCTTATCATCTTGTATCGCTAAACGCATTTTTTCAATATATGGTTCGGAAAACAAATCTGATGGATTGTTGACTTTTATGTGCGCCAATATATGAAACACCAAATCAATATGTTTTTGATAAATGAAATCAATATTCAAATTAAATTTCACCTCGCATTATAAAAATCATCTCCACATACATTGTAACACACAAAGGTGGCAGAACACAAGATTCCGCCACCTTAATAGATGTTTTGTTCCCGCACTTTTTCATAAATTCTGCTGTTTTTATTATATTATATTTTGTAAGAATAATGAAAAAATTTTGTAATATTTACATTTTTTATGTGAACAAAACATTAAAAATGATGTAAAAACATTGACATTGATAGAAGGCGAGTGATATACTTTGGATAAGGTTGGAAAAAAAGAAATACCTTTGAAGGAGAGGAAAGATACGCATGAAAAGAAAGATAACAACAATACTTGCAATTTTACTTACAGTAGCGTTTGTGTTTCAAGCTGCACCGGAAGGCAGTGTAAAGGCAGAAAACGCAGTTGAGAATGAAAGTATTTTGACCGAAACCGAAACAGAAATTGTTAATGAAATTGAAGAACGGAGAGAGACGAACGTAAAGCATTTCCGCATGAGCGACGGCTCAGTTATGGCGGCAGTTTATCCGGAAGCCGTTCACAAGATGGAGGACGGACATTTTGTAGAAATTGATAATACATTGGTAGAAGAGGAAGAAAGCTATAAAACTGCTGACGGTCTTGTAGATGTCCGTTTTTCTAAAAAGCCGAAAAAGAATAAAATGGTCCAAATACAGCTGGGGGATTATGAAATCAGCTTTGGCATAGAAAAGGCAAAGAATAAGCAGGTAAAAATCAAGAACAATGAAAATAGTGCCAAGAAGAAGGAAGAAGTCATTAAAAATTCTTCAACGGCAGAATATAAAGAAGTTTTTTCAGGAATTGATCTGGTGTATGACCTTACAGGTGCAAAGCTTAAAGAAAGTATTGTGATCGGGCAGTACAACGGAATGAATTCTTTTACGTTTTATTATGATTTTGGAGGCCTTGTACCAGAGCTGCGTGAAGACGGGAGTGTGATTTTGAAAGACGGTGACACAGAGATCTTTCAGCTTGCTGCTCCATTTATGTATGATGCGGCGAATGCCGAAAGTGAAGAAGTGACTGTGACGCTTACCCCCTAGGGATCCGGCTATCAGTATACCTTGACAGCAAGTGAGGAATGGCTGACGGCGGCGGAGCGAGTATATCCGGTAACGATCGATCCCACTACTTCTACCTTCCAGACGGAGTCGGCAATTTATGATACGTATATCAATCCGCAGTACCCGGATTATACCAGAAGGGAACTGCGGGACAGATTGCTGATTGGAACATCGAACGGGGGTGGAGATATCGGAGGACAACCCTTAGAACAGTATCGGACATATATTTGGTTTGATATGCCGAATATCCCCATTGGCTCAAGGATCAGCGAAGCAAAGCTGACACTTTTCTGCCATATGGCTGAATGGCAGAATTATCAGGATATTGAAGAGGGAATCAGTATCGATTTATATGAGATTATCGAGCAGAACGTGGGAATATCAGATCTTTGCTGGAATACGCGGTCACAGGTCACCGTACGGGAAGAAGCAACTGATTATCAATGTTTGCGCTTGGGACCTGCCGCAGAAGGAGATTATTATCAATGGAATATTACGAGCCTGATCGATCATTATTATGAAATAAAAAACAGCGACAAAGCACCGGCAGATTATAAGCCCGGTATGATGCTGCGCTTCCGGGATGAAAATGTGGAA
>URTC01000167.1 GCA_900550765.1 uncultured Clostridia bacterium
AATCCTGCGAGATTATCGGATAAAACGGCTACGCCGCAGGAGTGCAGAAGGAGATTGATAAAGTTTTCTTCTTGTCCCATCAGCGTCTTCAGCGGCAACAGCAGCAGGATGATCAGGCTTTGCATCGGCAGACCGTGCAGACATTCGGAAAACACGCAGAGGCCCCCAAAAATTAACCATAAGAGAAATGGAAATCTTGCTGCTTTAAAAGCGGGCTTTATTTTTATCAGCGCTAAGATTTCAAAGGTAAAAAAAACGATGCCGGCAAGAATGATTGCAGGAATGAAATATGGAAATATCGGTGTTCCCGTGAAAATAAGCAAAAGATCGTCAAAAGCAAAAACTAATGACAAAAAAATAAAACGCAGCCAAAAATACGGCATGCTGAATAGTTTTTTAAATTCGTTTGTTATTTTTGTTTCGCCGCTCATAAAACCTCAAAAAATTATAGATGTTTCAGCTTTGGCTGCAGGGCGTTTTCAGAATGAGCCACCGTTTTTGTAATAAAAGACCGAACATAGGATCTTTTTTGCTGAACACAGGCATTATATCATTTGCCGGGGGATAAGTCAAATTTCAATCCTGTAAGGTGCTTTTTATGATTGACACATGCTTGCGTTTCCCTCTATAATAAAATACATATAATATAGGATATTTGCAGGAGCATGCCAATGACATTTGATGAGATCCTTTTTACAGTAGATAAACCCGGCCGATATACCGGCGGTGAGCTGAATGCATATGAAAAACGGGATGCTGAGGTCAATTTTGTATTTTCCTATCCCGATACATATGAAATGGGAATGTCCCATTTAGGGGGAAAGATCATTTACCATCTTTTAAACCGCCGTGATGATACTTTTTGTCAGCGCTGCTATGCACCGTGGATCGATATGGAGAAGGCGATGCGGGAAAATGGCCTTCCGCTGTTTGCTCTTGAAACCCGTATGCCAGTCAGGCAGGCGGATATTTGGGGATTTACCCTGCAATATGAGCTTAGTTACACCAATATTTTAAATATGATCGATTTAGCCGGTTTGCCGGTAAAAGCTGCTGAACGCGGTGAAAATACTCCTCTCCTTGTGGCAGGTGGTCCTTGTGCTAACCATGCCGAGATGCTGGCAGATTTTATTGACTGCTTTCTTTTAGGCGACGGAGAGGAAGAACTGGACGAGCTGATTGATATTTTTAAAGCTTGGAAGAAGAGTGGGGCAGATAAAAAAACGCTTTTGCATCTGCTTGCACAAAATGAGGGGTTTTATGTGCCGAGTTTGTATACCCATACAAGGGACGCAGACGGGCGCCTGACGATCACGCCTGCTCCGGGAGTACCGGAAAGAGTGAAACGCCGGGTAGTAGAAGATTTTGAAAATACCTTTGTACCTACAAAGCTGATTGTTCCCTTGATTGAAGTTGTGCATGACCGGATCATGCTGGAGATCTTCCGCGGCTGTACGCGGGGCTGCCGTTTTTGCCAGGCAGGCTTTTTGTACAGGCCCGTGCGGGAGCGCAGCGTAGAAAAGCTGATAGAAACGGCGCGTAAAAGTGCCGATGCTACCGGATACGATGAGATCTCGCTGACGTCTCTTTCCAGCGGAGATTATTCGCAGTTGGAAGAGCTGATTGCACGGCTGAACTGTGAGTTTGAAGGAGAACATATGGATATCTCGTTGCCCTCGCTCCGGATCGATTCTTTTGATCCGGACATGGTCAGCAGCCAGATGCGCAAAACCTCTTTGACGTTTGCTCCGGAGGCCGGCAGTCAAAGAATGCGCAATATCATCAATAAAAATGTAAGCGAAGAGGATTTATTGCGTACGGTGCGCGGAGCTTTTTCAGCTGGTTATAGCGCAGTAAAGCTGTATTTTATGATCGGTTTGCCCTTTGAAACGATGGAGGATATCAAGGGGATTGCTGAGCTGGCACAAAAGTGCGCCGAAGTTTACAGGCAGGTAAACGGAAATACAAAGAATATGCGGATAACCGTCAGCACTTCAGTATTTATTCCCAAACCATTTACGCCGTTTCAGTGGGCGGCGCAGGATGCAGAGGAAAGCATAAAGGAAAAACAGCGGTATTTGACCGAACTGATTCGGCCTTTGCGCGGTATTGAATATAAATATCATGATAGCACTGCATCACAGTTAGAAGCGGCCTGTGCCCGCGGCGGGAGGGAATTGTGCGGTGTTCTCTATTCGGCGTGGAAAAACGGTGCGAAGATGGATGCCTGGGGAGAATGTTTTTCAATAGCCGCCTGGCGCAGGGCTTTTGAAGAGCATGGCTTTTCAATTTCTGCCTATGCGATGCACGAGTATAGTACAGAAGAGACTCTGCCGTGGGATACCGTAGATGTAGGCGTTACGAAACAATATTATATCCGAGAGTTAGAGCGAGCCAAGCAGGCGCAGACGACGCGGGATTGCCGAAAAGGCTGTACCGGATGCGGGATGATGAGCCTATGCCGGAAGGAGGTTAAGGACCGATGAAACTGCTGATGCGTTTTTCTAAAGGACCGGAAATCCGATATATTTCCCATTTGGATATGCAACGGCTTTTTCAGCGGGCGCTGCGGCGTGCCAAACTTCCGGTAGGATATTCGCAGGGATTTCATCCCCATATGCTTTTGAGTTTTGCCAGTGCGATGCCCCTGGGATTGTGTTCCCGCGGAGAATATGCAGAAATTCAGCTGGAACAGCAAACAGTACCTGCTGCGGCAATGGCCCAGATGAATGAGGTTTTGCTGCCGGGGGCCAGAATTCTGGCCTGTCGGCAGATGGAAGAGAAGGAGCCTTCTATAGGAGGAAGGATTGCACAAGCAGAATATACGCTTTATCCGGAGACAGCGGCGGATATCAGACAGGCTCTTGCTGATTTTACTGCGCTTGCAGAGATTGTGATTTCTAAAAAAACAAAAAAAGGCATGGCGGATGTCAATGTTCGGCCGATGATCCATCAGCTGTTTGAGCAGGATGGCTGTATTAAAGCTACGCTTTCCTGCAGTAATTCTGAGAATTTGCGGGCAGATACACTTGCCGGGCTTTTGCGGGAATATTTAGGAATTCATATAGGGCAGATTTGGCGGGAGAAATTATTTATCATGGAGGGAACTTCTCTAAAAGAGCCGGCGGAGATAGGGGAATGAAAGAAATTTTAATCAATTGCGGTTATACGCAGAAGAGCGGCGTTATTTTAAACGGCGGCGAGCTGGAGGATGTGTTTATTGAACATGATGGCAGCGGCGGCGTAGGGAATATTTATAAAGGTACGGTCGATAATGTGGTGCCGGGAATGCAGTCGGCTTTTGTTGATATCGGTTTGGATAAAAATGCATTCCTTTTTGCGGGGGATATTTCTGCGCCGGAGGAGGCACGGGCGCCGAAGGAGGATATTCGCCGGCTTGTGCATAAGGGACAGGATGTGATTGTACAAGTAACCAAGGAAGCACAGGGGGCTAAGGGCGCACGGGTCACCACCGCCGTAACGGTTCCCGGCCGCAAACTGGTATTGATGCCGATGCTGGATTATATCGGTATTTCTAAAAAAATTGAAGACGAAGAGGAAAAAGCACGTTTGAGCAGGATCATGTCTTGTTTGAAGGTGGAAGGTCACGGATATATCGTTCGCACAGATGCGCAGGGAACCGGAGAAGAAGAGTCTGGCGGATGCAGGACTGAAGCTGTCGGACATCGATGAGGTATTGCAGAACGGCGGAGCCACCAGACTGTCGGAGGTCAGGGATTTCCTGATCAGGCTGTTCCGCAAATTCCCGGATACAAGACTGAACCCGGACGAAGCCGTGGCACTGGGCGCGGCGATCCAGGCGGCCATGAAGGAACGCCGGGCGGAGGTAAAGGAAGTCATTCTGACGGATGTATGCTCCTTTACATTGGGAACGGAAGTCGTGGTGGAATACGAGGAAGGCAAATTTGAAGACGGCCGTTTCTGTCCCATCATTGAGCGCAACACCGTGATCCCCGCCAGTCATACGGAGCGGTTGTACACTGTCAGAGACAATCAGGACAAGGTGCGCGTCCGGGTACTGCAGGGAGAGAGCCGTTTCGCCAGAAATAATCTGTTTCTGGGAGAACTGAACATTGATGTTCCCAAGGGGCCCAGAGGCAGTGAAGCCGTGGATGTGACTTACACCTATGACATCAATTCCCTGCTGGAAGTGGAAGTCAAGGTGGTATCCACCGGACTGACCCAGAAAATGATCATCAAGGGACAGGACAACCAGATGACGGATGATGAGATCCAGAAGCGAATGGAAGAATTGTCCTACCTGAAGATTCAGCCCAGAGACCTGGAGGAGAACCGTCTGGTGCTTCTCAGAGCAGAGCGGATGTATGAGGAAGCACTGGGAGACCGGAGAAAAGAACTGGATCGTTATATCACTGTTTTCGAGGCTGCATTGAAAAAGGGCATAAAAGAGGAGATCGAGGAGGCCAGAGAGGCATTGAACGAGATCCTGGAAGACGAGGATGAGTGATGTTTTATTCTTGACGCGGCGAAACGATAACATTATAATGTAGAAATGTAGGTTTATTTTCCGAAAGGTGTAATTATTTAGACAAGGAGACCGAGAGAATGAGACAATTCACTTCTGATGAGCTGAGAAAAGCTTGGAAACAATTTTATATAGACCGTGGCCTCGGAGATGGGGGAGCAGTATCCTTAGTATCCGACGGTTCCACCGGGGTTATGTTCAATGTAGCGGGTATGCAGCCTCTGATGCCCTATCTGCTGGGACAGAAGCACCCTCTGGGTACCAGACTCTGCAATGTGCAGGGCTGCGTTCGTACCAACGATATCGATTCCGTAGGTGACAAGAGCCATGTGACTTTCTTCGAGATGATGGGAAGCTGGAGCTTGGGAGATTATTT
>URTC01000168.1 GCA_900550765.1 uncultured Clostridia bacterium
GATGATGCCGGGAACAATTTGCCGGGCGTTAGTTTTTGCTCCCAGTATATCAAACGCACAACTATCAAACAGGAATGTTAATCTGCGTTGCTTGTAGCAACGGGCAGTTTCTCGTATAATAGTGATAACAAATAAAAGAAAAGAGGTTATTCTTCATGTTACACGAAAACATAAAAGCAATCAGAAAATCAAAAGGACTTTCGCAAGAAGAGCTTGCTATCAAGCTGAATGTGGTGCGACAAACAATCTCTAAATGGGAGCAAGGAGTATCCGTTCCTGATTCGGATATGTTGATTTCTCTATCGGAGGCGCTTGAAACACCGGTAAGCACTTTGCTGGGAGAAACGGTTGCTCAGTCAAAGGTTGATGATTTAAAAGCGATTTCTGAAAAACTGGAGATTATAAACTTACAGCTCACACAAAGGAAGAGCATGAGACGAAAAATATTTCATTGGCTATTTATCTCCTTGTGTGCGGTTATAGGAATCATTTATGCGGTTTTACTTACATTAAATGGTTCTTACTTAAGCTGGAATTATAATGACCCTGAAACCGCCGTTGCCGGGGCGGCTTTTCATGCATTTGAATGGCTGTTTGTCAGATTTGCACCGATCATACTTATAGGGACAATCGTTGGAATCATCTTGACGCGGAAGAAAGTATAAAACGGCTCTACTATAATAAAATGCTCCAAGAGGCGGGTGAGATTATAAAGTCAAGATATCATGAAATTTTTTTAGAATAGTTTGGAAATTTTTGATCATTTGGGATTTTCGAAAATTGAGACGATACAAACGAGCGAATGGTCAAAGAAAGATGATGAGAGTAGTTTTGCCAGTCTTTGCGGAGAATTAAATACAGAGTTAACATTTTCTTGCTTTATAAAATATTGTGCCGAATAAAGAATATAAAATGTTATCTATTATATATTTTTTTAACTGAGATCTTTGTTGTTGCCTGTTGGCATTAAGAATCGACAATTTTCGGCACAAGATTGCCGATTCTTTTTATATATTGAATTTTATCTTGCTATGGATACATTATATGATTTATTGTTGAAATGAACCTTTTGATGTGAATATGCGTCTATATAGATGAAACCGGTTTTGATCACTCATAGACCAAAGGAGGGGATGATGTGGACGAATTTGAGAACTTGTTGGAAGCGGAACGAAGATCTGTGGAACGATTTGTGAGATTTCGGATGAGTTCTAAAGCCGATGCAGACGATGTTCTGCAAGAAGTGTTTTTGACAGCTTATCAAAAGTTTTCTCAACTAAAGAATAAAAAGGCATTCAAAGCGTGGATTATCAGCATAGCGCGAAACAAATGTAATGATTATTTCCGTAGGAAAGCAACTCAGCATGAATTTTCAATTGATGAGTTGACGGAAAAGGAATTATCAGATGGCAGGTATGGTGCTTCTGTAGTTAATATTGTAAGGGAAACACTGAGTTTGCTGGGCGATAAGGATAAACAAATCCTTTATCTTTACTTCTGGAAAGAGATGCAGCAATCAGAAATTGCAAAACGACTTTATATCCCTGTGGGGACAGTAAAAAGTAGACTGCATACGGCAAAACAAAATTTCAAAAATAAGTATCCATATCGCACCGATGTACTGAAAGGAGACCGCAGTATGAAAAAGTTACCTGAATTTATTCCCGCATATAAGATCGAAGCAAGTATCGAAGCACCCTTTGCAGTAAAATGGGAAGAACTTATGGGGTGGTTCTTGGTACCGAAACTCGGTGAAAAGATGTCCTGGGGGATGTACGATATCCCGTCCCGAAAGTGCAGTCATGTATACAATATGCAGGTTATCGGTAAAGCTAAGGTTCACGGTATCGAAGGTGTAGAACTAACTGCACAAGAAGCTTCGTACGCAGATAAGAACGACGGAATCAACCGTACGTTTATTGCGCAGCTCACGGATACCCACTGCCGTTATCTTGCAACGCTCAGGAATGATGGCGATGTTCGCCAGTATATTACTTTTCTTGATGGCGAGGAGTTTCTGCTTAATTGGGGGTTTGGGGAAGATAATTGCGGAAACGAAATCAATCTGGCCGCTTAGGGGGATATTCAAAGAACGGGTACGGTTGTTACAAGCGTCAACAAGGACTTTCTGTTGGACATCGTCGGAAGATATACCGTTACGATTGGAGGAAAGAGCTATGACACTGTTTGCGTTATGGATATCGAAACCTATAACTGCGGTGTAGTATCTGAACAGTTTTTAGACAAGAACGGTAAAACAATTCTTTGGCGCAGGTTCAACCGCGACGATTGGGCTATTGAATATTATCAAAAGAAGTGGAGCGAGATATAGCCTGAGAATGATAGGCTTACCGTCAACGGAAGAACTTATGTTCATTGGTACGATTGTATTACGGACTATATCCTGTGAACTCGAACGAGCCTCGTTTTTCCAGCATTTTTGTAAAAAGCGGAGCTTGTTCTATGCTTAAAACCCTACTAACCCCAGCTTTGTTCGAATTGTTTCAATGAAGGAAAAGAAAGTGCTTAATTTTAAGGTAGAAGTCTTTGGTCATGTTATTTCTGATAGTTCTATGAATGGCGATGTTATTTGTTGTCGATCTATACAATGCTAACAATAAACGGAGTTATACAATCGGATGGGAATATAAAAGTACATGAAATCAAATCATTTATAGAAAACAACTTGTTGAAAGACTTCAAATCCATAGGTCTCACACACGAAAAATTTTTTTATGGCTTTTTTACGCTGGAGCAAAGTTTGCTTTGATCCGGTGTGTTTTTTCGGGATTCAATCTGCCAAGTGGTCGTAACGGCGGTTGCGTGATGGACGTTTTTGTGCGGAATATTTTTTCTTTTAAACAGCTTTAAGATAGAAACGGAGAATAAAAGAAGAGAATTTGCGGTAACGGGTGCTTTATAAAGACAATTTCACTATTGATTATGAAGTTTGAATATAGTATAATAAAAATGATATTTTTTCTTAAAGCAGGTAAAAATGAAATCAACGATTTTTACAAAAATTCTTCATGAAGAGACGATACCGGTTGAAGCATCGCGCAAAGAAACGATCTGCAGGCTTCGAGAGCAGACGGGCGTGTGCAGCGGACGTACGAGCCAGGGGGAGCGGATGCTGTTTCGGTGTAGTAAAAGAGGAAAGATAAGAGTTGAAGCGTTTATTTTTCAGTATTCAAGAAGGAGAAAACCACTGGCGGTTTATCATGTGGGGGGCGAGGTATTGGTTAGAAACGGGCAAACTGTGGTAAAAATTTATTGCTTTTATTCTCGTTTTGTGAAATATTTTATGTATGTTATAGCTGCGATTTATTTTTTATGGGTTACGGCTTTGATTCTTTTGAAAATGCAGTATAAAGTTCCGATAACAAAAGGAGATCTTGTTGCCATTTTGCTTTTTATTGGCGAATGTATTCTGATAGGAACGAGTATAAAACGTAAAAAACGTATCAGCCGGGAAGATTTGAAAATTATGCAAGAAGAAATCGTTCAGCGGGTCCAGGCGGTCGATCATTGGGATGATGAGGAGTAATAAAGAGAAAGAGTTTGCAGGGAGAAGCAGTTTTACAGGCAGAGAAAGAAGGAATAAACAAGCCGGTTCCACTACGGAGGAGCCGGCTTGTTTGTCCCCGGAAAGGCGCGTTCAGTTCCTTTGCGCGTGATTTTTAATAGCTTCTAAGGAATTTTCGCTGATATCGTGTTCGATTTTACAGGCGTCTTCGGCAGCAGTTTTTTCATCTACGCCTAATTTTACTAAGAATGCTGTCAGCAGCGTATGACGTTCATAGATTTTTTCCGCGATGCTGCGACCTGAAGTAGTTAGAGAAATAAAGCCGTCTTTATCTACGGTAATAAAGCCGCCGCTTTTTAAAAGGCCCATTGCGCGGCTGACGCTGGGTTTTGAAAAATTCATGTATTCACCGACGTCGATTGCCCGTACGGCGCTGCTTCTTTTTGATAAAATCAAAATTGTTTCCAAATACATTTCGCCGGATTCTTGTAAGTGCATAGGGTCCTCCTGTTTCTTTTTTTATAGCATAGCACAGAACTAAAAATTTTTCAAGCGGTTCGAGTGGGGAAACTTCTTGCAGCAAAAAAATTGGGAATTTTTTATTTTTAAAACAGATAAAAAATTGTTGACAATTCTAGGATAGATGAATATAATAAAATCGGTTAGCGAAAACTAACTAATTTTATGCTCGTTGAGTTAGTTGGTGCTAATTAAAAGGAGAGTATAGTATGATACCACTTACACTGGCAGAGATCGGAGAAGAGAATATTATAAAAAAAGTCGGCGGAAAGCCGGAAGTAAAAAAACATTTGGAAGATCTTGGCTTTGTAGCGGGCGGAAACGTCCGTGTGATTAATGCCATAGGCGGAAATGTTATCGTTAATATTAAAGAGGCCCGTGTGGCCATCAGTAAAGAAATGGCACAAAAAATCATGGTATAATGATTTAATGATAGAAATAAGGGAGGAAGTACTATGAATACGCTGAAAACCGTAAAGCTCGGAAAGACGGAAAAGGTCGTAAAGCTGCATGGAGAGGGCGCTGTAAAGCGCAGAATTATGGACATGGGGATTACCAAAGGGGTAGAGGTATATGTGCGCAAAGTTGCGCCGCTGGGAGATCCTGTGGAGGTAACGGTGCGCGGATATGAGCTGTCGCTTCGAAAAGCAGATGCGGAGATGATAGAAGTGGAATAAAAAGGAGAAGGAGCTCCGTTTTTTTAACATTTGGTTAGCATATGCTAATCTATATTTAGTTAGCAAACGCTAACTGACGTGTGAAATTTCTATACATTTTAAACCTGTAAAGGTTATCCTCTATCTGAACCGTAGAGGTTCATGACTCCTACGAAA
>URTC01000169.1 GCA_900550765.1 uncultured Clostridia bacterium
CAGGCATTAAGGCTGCGGGAAACCTCATAGGTAAAATCCACATGACCGGGAGTATCGATCAAGTTCAGCATATATTCCTGCCCGTCATCGGCCGTATAGAACATACGCACCGCCTGGGATTTTATAGTGATTCCTCTCTCCTGCTCCAGCTCCATCGTATCCAGCAGCTGTGCGTGCATTTCCCGGGCGCTTACGGTACCTGTTTCATCGATCAGCCGATCCGCCAAGGTTGATTTCCCGTGATCGATATGCGCAATAATACAAAAATTGCGGATATTTTCTCTTTTAAACGACATCTGTTTTCTGCTCCGTTATCTGCCGCAGCAGACCTTATATTTTTTACCGCTCCCACATGGGCACGGATCATTCCTGCCAACGGTCTTTTTGCTTACAGCCATATGATCGCTGCGCCAAGAACGCGTAATCTCCGTACGTTTCTCCGTTGAAAGCACTTCATCCCATTCTTTCAGCTCATACAGCCATTTAGCCTTGGCCGAAAGCATATTGTAATAAAGCTTTTCCGGCAGAATCGTCATGGTGACCGGTGTTTCCTCTTCCAGTGCCTTTATATCCACTTCTGCCTCCAACGAGGTGTTAATGCCATCACAGAAAGGCACAAAAATCACCGGTTCCATACCGAGCTGCCCGGCGAGTTCTTTTGCCGTACCTGAAAGTGAAAACAGCTTTTGACTTAAAATTCTCTTATAAGCCTCTGTTTCCTCTGTATAATATTGATTCCAAAGCTCCGATTGCTGTTCCTCTGTTTGACACAGCTCCTGCATATTTTCCCATGTTTCGTAAAGCTTCATTTTCCTATCCCCTTATATCGTTTCATATTTTTGCGCAACCGCCTCTAAAAATGCACGGCTGTTTACACACTTTTTATTTGCAAGCGAAGAAAGCGCATACAGATCCTTCGTCATAACGCCGTCCTCTATGGTAAGCAGAACGGCTTTTTCCATTTTATCTGCATAGGCTGCAAGCTCCGGCAATCCGTCAAGCTGCCCGCGTTTTCTGAAAGCACCGGTCCATGCAAAGATTGTAGCTACCGGATTCGTACTGGTTTCCTCGCCTTTAAGATACTTATAATAATGCCGTGTTACCGTTCCATGCGCTGCTTCATATTCATATTTTCCGTCAGGAGAAACAAGAACACTGGTCATCATGGCAAGACTTCCAAATGCCGTAGCGATCATATCACTCATCACATCGCCGTCATAATTTTTACAGGCCCATATATATCCGCCTTTGGAACGAATCACCCGGGCAACCGCATCGTCAATCAATGTATAGAAATACTCAATACCGGCTTCATCGTATTTTTTTCGATACTCCTCTTCAAAATTTTCGTCAAAAATATCTTTAAACCGATGGTCATAGGTTTTAGATATGGTATCCTTTGTAGAGAACCATAAATCCTGTTTTTTATCCAGCGCATATTCAAAACAGGAACGGGCAAAGCTTTCTATCGACGCATCAATATTATGCAATCCCTGCACAACGCCCGCGCTTTTATCAAACGCAAGGATTGTCTCCTTCCTTTGGCCGTTAACACCTGTTACTACCAGTTCGGCAGTTTCCCCCTTTTCTACGCGAAATTCTACGTTTTTATAAACATCACCGTAAGCATGCCGCGCAATGATAATGGGCTTTTCCCAGTTTCTGACCACCGGCTGAATTCCCTTTACGATGATCGGTTCCCGAAAGACCGTTCCATCTAAAACAGCACGCACAGTGCCGTTAGGGCTTTTCCACATTTTTTTCAGTTTATATTCCTCTACACGCTGTGCATTCGGCGTGATCGTAGCACATTTTACACCTACGCCGTATTTTTTTATCGCCTCGGCAGAATCAATCGTTACCCGATCATCCGTTCTATCCCTGTTTTCCAATCCTAAATCATAATACTCGCTTTTCAGCTCAATATAAGGCTCTATCAGTAATTCCTTGATCCATTGCCAAAGGATTCGGGTCATTTCATCGCCGTCGAGCTCAACCAGCGGCGTTAACATCTTTATTTTTTCCACTAAAAAGCACCTCCATAGCTAAGTAAAACTATATTTTTAGTCATTATACTATAAAACAGGAAAATCACCAACCAAATTTTTAAAAAAACATTTGACTTGTTTCAATTTTTATGTATAATATAGTCTGTGTTTGGGGGTATAGCTCAGTTGGCTAGAGTACTTGACTGGCAGTCAAGGGGTCATGGGTTCGAATCCCATTATCTCCACCAATAGCTTAAAAACCTCCATTTTATGGGGGTTTTTATTTTTTGTGCATGAATTTTGCACGAATTTTAAGGTAAAAAAATAAAAGGGCGGCTTTGCCGCCCTTTTATCTTTCCTATTTATTCTTATTATACTGCGCCGAACTGATCCCCAGCAGCACGCCCAAGAAGGTATCCACCGCTGTGATCGTTCCCACGATCTGCTCCCCATACGGAAAGCCCCAGATCCCCGCCAGGGCGAAGTACAGCGTGCCCAATGCGGGCAATAAGTACATTGCGATCCATTTTAAAACATCATAAGCTTTATTTGATAATTTCATTTTTCATTCTCCTTATTCTTTTATCAATTTTCCTGCTTTCAGCAGGTTGAGCATCTCTGTGTTTTGTTCCGCCGTTCCCCTGTAGCCCGCAATGCCGTTGGCTCCCGCCATTTCTTTCCGGTGCGCATAGCTGGAATCCACTTTCACGGCTTTTAGCGCGTCCACAATGCTGTTGGTATTCCCTATGTATTGAGGATAATATTCCACGGATGGAACGCTTTCCGCCGGCTCTTTTCCGCTCAAAATCTCGTTTACCCGCGCCTGTACCTCTTCATAGCTGTACGGTGTTTCCGCTGGAATCCGTTGCTTACGCTCCGCCCCGTTTCCGTACTTTCCGCTAATCACTTCTTTGGCTACTTCATCCAGACTCTTCTGCGGGGTTTCCGTGTCCGTTTCCGGCTGCTCTTGCTCATATTCCGGTACGCCGTAGCCGCGAATATACCGCGCGTTTACCGCGATTTCCCGCCGCCCTACCGCGTTATTCAGGTTGCCTTCAATTACCGTGATTTTGCCGTTTTCTACCTTTTCCGGCCAGCCCGTATTATCCCCTTTTCCGCTGTCCTGCCAGTCATAAAAGAGGATATCCCCCACCTTGGGAGTGTACGCGTCATTTTCTTCCCAGATCCCTTTTTCCTGCATCAGCTGGATCATGCGTCCGCAGCTGCATTCGGTGGGAATCAAGTCCGTACATCCGCAGGCGATCGCCGCCGATGACACGAACACGGCGCACCACGCGTCGGTATATTTCACTTTATACCCACGTGCCAGCGGCGTGTGTCCGTTGTAAAGATCGTTTATCTCCCGAAAGCTTCCGTCCTCCTCCTTTTTCCCAAGCCAGGTTCTCGCCTGCTCCACCAGTTTCTTTCCTTCCATTTTAGTTTCCTCCTTAATTTGGTTTGTGAAAATCTTCTAAATCAGTCAGCCGGTGATTGATTACTTTGATCTGCTCTTCCACCACCGGCATTCTGCGGGCAAACCCATTGTGTTCCCGCACTTCCCGTGTTAGCTCGTCAATTTTTGTATCCGTTACCGCCTGATTGATCCGTATGCTGTTCTCTGTTTTCCTCGCCGTCATAAGACAGGTGATGACTACCCCTATCAGAGACAATCCTCCTGTTATGATTGCTGTTATAATTGCTTCACTCATTTTTGCCACCTTAAATCCTGTAAATATAATAGCTGCGGTACGTTTTCTCTGCTTGTATCTTCAGGCGATAGCCTTTTTCCTTCGCGATTGCTATCAGCTCCTGCGGTGCTCTTTGCCATACTGATTTTAACGATATTCCAAGCATCCGACTTAAATCATTAGCTTTTATCCGATGATCCCAATCTTTTATAAAGTTCGGGCATTGCAGCACCATATACCAGCCGTCATCTAATTCCTGCGCCGTCCATCCCTCTATCGGCGTGCCGTCAAATATCTTTTGGCATCGGTGCGCGTACGCGTTGGAGCAGTCAAAGCATAGGCTATGTTTTTCCATTATGTTATCCCTACCACTCTTGTGATCTTAATATAATTTGTGCCCATATTAACTGTACAACTGTTATTAATATTAACTATTGCATATCCGCTGTTTTGTGCGCTCGGTATAAGGCTATTACTTGTTACCGTATACAGACTCTGGCGCAGATAAGTATCCGTACCGGGCTCTTGCAATTGTAGGGTAATTAACGCATCGTACGGCGGGTAAATTTTAGTATATCCTCCACGATATAAGTTGTTATCCGCAAAATAAATCTCCAGATATCTGCAATTGCTGCAATTTTGACTAAATGTAACTGTGCCGCTTGTACCATTGATATTATTATATAGCATGATCTCATCGTGTATATCTGCTGTAGTAACAAGACGGATCCACGTAGACCAACTGCCATTATAAGACCTAACACATACCGATCCATTACTGTTATATGGCCATGCAATCTGGGTCCTGTTGGCGGTTATGTTTTTACTACCATCAAATATTGTCTGGATATAATACGGTATACCACTGCCTCCAGGGGCGTTACTGTGTGAAGTTAGGATAATATGGTCTAACGTAGTGTTTGGATCTATATTATTGCTGCTGTACTCTGATAGGCCATTACCGATTTTTAACCCAAATCTATCATAGATATCCCACGCGCATTCAAACCCGTCTTTTTCAGACACCTTACCAAACGCAATACTCTTCCCATTATCATTCCAGTCCATAAATGTATAACCAGTTGATGCGCTTGTACTACGAGATGTAGTATCTATATCATCCGTGGCCGCTATCTCTACGTCATAAGAGTAATCACTGTCGGCTGCAAAAATATAGGAGTAGTCGGTAA
>URTC01000170.1 GCA_900550765.1 uncultured Clostridia bacterium
AATTTTCGGCAGGTTCCCGGTGTGAGTCGAAGGCACGAGTTCACAAAAAGTTAGTAGAAACAGTGAGCCACTGTAAGGATATTTTGGCCGAACAGGTGAGCCAAGCATGACTTTTGTAAAAGAGGCGGAACAGTAGAACAGGTGACTGATTTTTTATGAAATAAAAAATCGGAACGAGCATAACTCGTTCCGACATGGACGGGGTGGATACTTTTGATGCCCTTCCTATTAAATGGCTTTTCTTTGATAGGTTCGTCAAAAAATCTTTAATGGTTACAGGCTAAATTCAAATAGTTGCCCTTGTGCATTCTCAAAATAATATCTTGTTAAATCTTCATTCGCACCATATAAAAACAAATTCGGTGCTGCTCGATTTGTAATCTCTCGTGTTCATTGGTTTGGGTCAACAAATTATAAGAACAGTCACAACGTTCGATCCAAAAAGAGTGATATTCGGAATCGTCAACAATACGATTTTTTAGGTCGGCAACTGTTTAAATATGGAAGCGTTGGCACCAAACGATATCGTTTTTATAAAGCATCTGCCCTTCTTCCCATGTTACAATGTCATCCGTATCATAAACGATCGGCACCTTTGCTTTATGCTGGTAGGCTGTAAAAGCTCGGCTATGGCCGTCTGTCAAAGTTAGCCTGCCGTCTCCAAAATCATGGACGGGAAGCGGCTGACACAAATTCATATTGTTTGGGTCAAACCATTTTTCGACATCTCTAAGCTTGGATTTATTTAAGTACAACTGACTTACACCTAAATCAGTAGGCGCAACCCATTGAACTCCTCGAAAGAAAGTATCCATTGCTAATTCCTTTCAATAAAATTACTTATTATATAGCAGTATAATCAAACTAATATAAACAGTCCCGTTTGCATTTTATCAGAAAAAACGAAAGAAGCCTATTTCCGTAAAGAAATAGACTTCTTTCGACATTGTCTTTGGTGACTGTTTTTACTGTCAGTATTCGCCAAGAAATTTAATGTAAAAAATCAACCACGATAGATGAATCTCAACTACCTTTCCCTTCAGATTTTCAAAAAATATCTCTTTACAAGAATAGACTTCTTTCAAAGTTGTAAAAGTGAGATAAAAAGAATCCCCTGTCATTTTTTGAGGATAATTTGAACGCTCGTGCGGAGATAATATTCTTAAGGCGAATATAAATCATGAATGAATGGATAATGAATATGTAAGTTCTTGTACGGTTTCATTGTTTTTAGGATATGTTCTTGTGCCAGTATCATTCTCAAGAGTCATACCTAATTTCTGCATAAGATTAGATGAAGCGATATTTCTATAGTCACAATGAGCGACTAATTTTTGAAGTTTCAAAACATTTAAAGCAAAATCTTTTATTGCAAGTGCAGCTTCTATTGCTATTCCTTTTTTCCAATAGCGTTTATTGAGAATCCATCCTAGTTCTCCGATATTTCTTGAATCATTTAACGTAACGGAGATAGCGCCAATTTGCAAGCCTTCAAAAACAATAGCAAAATCATAATAATTAGGAACTGCTTTTTTCCATTCATTTGTCACACTGTTTAGAAACTGTTTTGTCTCCTCAATTGTGTCATTGGGTAACCAAAGCATATATGTTGTATTTTCTTCATCACTAGCATACGTATGAACGGTTGCTAAATCGGAAATATCCAAGGGTCTTAAAATTAACCGATCTGTTTTTATTTCATAAAACATGTCTTTATACTCCCAAAAAAGCAATTTATTAAGTAAATCTAATCACAAAACGCAAAAGAAGTCAATCATTCTACAGTGATTGACTTCTTTCGACATTGGTGGAGAGAGATGGATTCGAACCATCGAAGTCGAAGACGGCAGATTTACAGTCTGCTCCCTTTGGCCACTCGGGAATCTCTCCATATATTGGAGCTGGTGATGGGACTCGAACCCGCAACCTGCTGATTACAAATCAGCTGCTCTACCAATTGAGCTACACCAGCTTTTATTGGTGCCTTGGGGCGGAATCGAACCACCGACACGAGGATTTTCAGTCCTCTGCTCTACCGACTGAGCTACCAAGGCAAAAGGAATGAGCTGTTTGCAGCTGGTGGGCCTTCAGGGACTCGAACCCCGGACCAATCGGTTATGAGCCGACCGCTCTGACCTACTGAGCTAAAAGCCCAATTTTTGGTGACGCCTAGGGGAATCGAACCCCTGTTACCGCCGTGAAAGGGCGATGTCTTAACCGCTTGACCAAGGCGCCGTAAAGCAAACAACTCAATGTTCAGCCAAACACTACATTCCTGCAAAATTCCTGCGAATGCCTTTGCCCTATGCGGCAGAACTATTTTCGATTGCTTTGTAATTATACCTAAAAGATATCGTCTTGTCAACCACTTTTTTATTGATTTTGTGCAAAATAGGAATAAAGATTACATTCAATATTTCCGTTATAAAAACGCCGGATCTTGTCCGCTCTTCTTACATTTTGTTCAAAGCCTTTATCTCCGCTGAGTACCGCTCGATCCCAACCGCTAAAATGCAAAAGAAGCAGGCGTATCTGTTCGCTTACCTGTTCCATTTCCTTTTGCTTTCCCAGTCTCTGACCATAAGGCGGATTGGTCAAAAGCACTCCGCTGGATGCCGGCACTGTACACTCTGCCGCCGCACAGATCCGCAAAGTAATATAAGATTCCACTCCCGCACGCGCTGCATGAAAACGCGTCAGTTCTTCCATTTCTTTAGAAATATCAGAAGCAAATATCTTCACCGGCACATCCAGTACCGCCTTCTTCGCTTCCCGTCTGGCTTCCTCAAAATAAACACTTTCAAACCCGCAAAATCTCTCGCAGGCAAAATTCCGCTTCATGCCCGGTGCAATATTCAGCGCTATCATAGCAGCCTCTATCGGAAGAGTACCTGACCCGCAAATAGGATCTACAAACGGGTTCCTTTATATCCAATCAAATTCAGTAATCCCGCGGCAAAGGTCTCTCTCAGCGGAGCAGGAGCCGTTTTTACCCGATATCCGCGTTTATGCAAACTTTCTCCGCAGCAATCCAGCGCCACAGTGACCCTGTCACGGCTGATATGAATCGCAACCGGATATTCTTCGCCGTTTTCCGCAAAATTATCTATAGGGAAACGACGCCGCATAGCTTTTATAATCGCTATTTTAGAAATCCGCTGCACATCCGGTACGCTCATCAATTTAGAACGTGCGCATTTAGCGCTGACATGAATCTTCCCCCGTTGAGATATAATATTTGCCCACTCTATTTTTACAATCTGCGCAAACAATTCATCAAAACTTCTTGCATCAAAGGAGGCCAATTCCCAAAAAATCCGATCCGCACCGCGCAAATTCACACAAGCCCGAGCCAATCCCTTTCCATCACTCTCAAAATACACCCTGCCCTCACAGATATCTGTATACCCCAGATGCAGCCGCATAAGCTCCCGACATACCGGTTTTTCCATAGAAAACGGGGTGGTTGCAAATAACCTCATGAATGGGACAATTCCTTTCCCCAATATCGTATTTTTTCTATTCTTTTATTGATCTGTCTGCAATCAAAAAAGATTCCATCTTCTCCCTCAACACAAAAACGCTGCAAAATCAAAACATACCCTCGCAAAAATTTTCTATTTGGGCTCTTCCGGTCTTTTTTCTACTCCAATCCGCCGTTATGTATCATTTCATAATACTCATCGCCGTCAAATTCACGATCTCTTGCTGTTTCTCCGCCCAAAGCTTCTATAGCATCACAGATTTCAACATAATCGATATAACTGATATCCCGTGCATTTTCCGCCTGATGCAATGCCTCAAGACACTGATCATCTCCATAAGCAGCCATAAAACCTGCAATAAGAGCTTTATTTTTGCTCTGTTTCATTAATAGTATCAATTTTTCCGCTAAATTTTCCGGCACGGGTTCACAATAAACCAGAACATACATAAGTCTCTCTTTAGCCTCCGGTTCCTGCTCTTCCTCATATGCCTCCAGAACTGCGGCCGAAGCCTCCGTTCCCATATATTTCAATGCTTCTGCCGCAGCATCGGCCAACTCCGGATTCTCATTTTTACAAATCAGGCGAATATAATTCTGTACAGGAAGCAGCGAGTCCATATCTGATAAAAGATTCATCAAAAAAATTCTGTCGCTATCCGACCGATCCTCCTGCTGAAACATGGCATACAATGCCTGCTCACTGCCCGGCAAAGAAACTACCCGTTCGCTTAACGCATCGGGAACAGAAATTTCTTCATCCAGATACGCCCCCAGCATAGCAATTAATTCACTGTCTTCTACTTGTGCAAAATACGCAGAAGCTTTTTTCATCCAATCGGCATAGGTTTGAGGAATCAACTCTTCTATCTCCTCCGGTTTTTTCCCCTGTTTCAACAGTTCCTCCGCCCAGTTATCCATATATTCATTAAACTGCCGGTCAAAATCAATCAGTTGTTTCATCGTTTTCATGCAATTCCTTTTCTAAAAATTTTTCAAGCACGGCATACAGTTCCTCGGTAAATACAACGATATCCGTACCGGTATTAAAATACAAAATTTTTACCGCATCATAGAGGATTTTTGCCGCCTGTACACGGACAAATAAGCTTACGTTGCGATTGATAGCCAGCCGCCTGAGCTCCAGTTCCATCAATGGATGGGAACAATCCGCAATCGCAAAAAAATCCTGCATTTCTCGGGGGGATGCAAACGTCATAAAATCCGCAGCTTCAATTATTTTTTTGGGATCTGAATAAAACGCTTCAAGGTTTTCTTTTTTATAACTATCTTAGATAATATCTACGGCTTTCCACTCATAACGATACAGATAGGAATGTGTTTTTTTACCTATTTCCTCAATATAATAAGT
>URTC01000171.1 GCA_900550765.1 uncultured Clostridia bacterium
TGCATGCCCACGAAAAATCCTCCTATCCGGCGGTTTTTGGAATCATCGAACAGATTTCAAAAATTCTTTTCGGTATTGCGGTAATTTCACTCTTTGCCAGCGGAAACACCTCACAGGATGCGGCACTGGCCGCCCTGGCGGTAAGCTTTGGCGGGGTACTGTCGTTTATCATGCTGTTCGCCTGCTGCGGAAAAATCAAAAAAACCGGTCCCGATTATACCCGTGAGCTTTTGCAAAACGCTCTGCCGCCCACGCTTTCACGCTTCGCTACTACGCTGCTGCACTTAGGCACCACCACCATTCTGCCGTTGGGACTGATGGCATGGGGACTTTCCAAGGAAGCGGCGCTTTCCCAATACGGCATTCTCACCTCCATGGCCTATCCGGTGGTATATATGCCCCTTACGGTCATCGGCGCACTATGCGTAGTGCTCCTGCCGGAGGTTGCCAAAAATTTAGGCGACTACGTACGGCTGAAGCAAAAATTTTCCCGCGCGATGTTCTTTGCCCTAAGCATTTCCCTGCTGTTTTCCCTGCTCTTATTGCTTTTTGCCCCGGCTGCGGCAAGAATTATCTTCCATCAGCCGCTGGCGGGCACCTTTATGGTGATGCTGATTCCCAGCGTTCTGTTCTCCGGGCTCAATCAGGTATCCGGCACTATGCTGAACGGTCTGGGGCGCCAGAAGCGCCTGATGATCAATAACATCATTGACGGCTGCTTAGGGCTGCTGCTGACCTATCTGTTGGTTTGGCGCTTCGGAATCTACGGCTTTGTCGTGGGGAACTGCATTCAGGACATCTTGGCATTTTTAATGAACTTTTCCTCTGCTGTGCACTTTATAAAAAAGGAGAAGCAATCATGAACATAGCCTTATTAGGCAACCAAAACTGCGGAAAGACCACGCTTTTTAACCGGCTTACCGGCAACAACGCCCACGCAGGGAATTATCCGGGCATTACCGTGGAGGTGATGGAAGGAACCGTTACCGGAACGGATATGCGTTTGGCCGATCTTCCGGGCATTTACTCTCTTTCCTGCGTTACGCAGGAGGAACGCGTAGCAAAAAATTATCTGCTGAAGGAAAAGCCGGAGCTAATCATCAATATACTTGACGCTTCAGCCATTCAGCGCGGCCTGTATTTGACCATGCAGCTGCTGGAATTTGATATTCCCGTAATCGCCGTGCTGAACATGATGGATCAGGTGGAAAAAGAGGGCGGAAGGATTGACTGCACCGGTCTTTCGCGCATGCTGGGAATCCCGGTGCTGCCCATCAGCGCCCGCAGCGGAAAAAACGTAGACCGTTTGCTGGCGGCACTGCAAGCTCCGCCAAAAAAGAAAAAGACACCCTTCGCACTGCCGGCGGCCATGCGTACCTCGCCGGAGGAAACCGCATCCTTTTATTACGGACACATCGACACGCTTTGCAAGAAAAACGTATTTTTAAAAAAACGGCCGAAAATTTCCCCGGCAGATCGGCTGTTGCCCGGGCGCTTTACAGCGTTTCCGATGTTCCTGCTCATTATGGCTGCCGTACTGTTTATAACCTTTTCTTTTTTAGGGCAGGCCGCCGCAAACGGCATTGAAATCTTTGTCGATTTTACCGCCGGTCAGCTGGACGCACTGTTGGGAAAACTGAATACCTCTCCGTTTCTTACTGCCCTGATATGCGACGGTATTTTAAACGGTGTGGGAAGCGTACTCTCCTTTCTGCCCTGTGTGCTGATCCTGTTCTTTCTTCTGGCGCTTTTAGAGGATTCCGGCTATATGGCACGGGTTGCCTTTATCATGGATACGCCCATGCGCCGCTGCGGCTTTTCCGGCAAAGCCGTGGTACCGCTGATCATGGGGCTCGGCTGCAGCGTCCCCGCGCTGCTCTCCTGCCGTACCTTAGAAGCCAATCGCCGCAGCACAGCTCTGGCGGTACCTTTTATCTCCTGCAGCGCCCGCCTGCCGGTATATCTGATGTTATCGAGCCTGTTCTTCCGACAGCCGTTTTTTATTCTGGTATTGCTGTATGCTTCCGGCTTGGGCGCGGCGCTGATGACGGGTTTTCTGAGCAAACAAAAGAGCGAACCGCCCTTTTTGCTGGAGCTTCCCCCCTACCGCCTGCCCAAGCTTTCCACGGTGATCAAGGATATGCTGGATAAGGCTGCGGACTTTCTAAAGCGTGCTTTTACCATCATCTTTGCTGCCAGCACCGTTACCTGGCTGCTGGCCAATCTGGATTTTTCCCTGCAGTATACCACGGAAAACAGTATTTTATATCATATTGCCCAGGCAATGCTGCCGCTGTTCGTGCCCTTGGGCTTTTCCTGCTGGCAGCTGTGCGCGGCGCTGCTTGCAGGTATCAGTGCAAAAGAAGCGGTCATCAGCACCATGAGCGTGCTGGGTGTGACGGGTGCCGCCTTTACGCCGGCATCGGCACTTTCGTTTTTATTCTTTTGTGCGCTGTACACCCCCTGCGTGGCGTCAATCTCTATTCTCTTTAAGGAATACGGCGCTAAAACCGCGTTCCTTTCGGCAGCGCTGCAGACACTTACGGCCTATGCAGTTTCTTTCATCGTCTACACGGCGGCCTGATTGGTGCTTTAAGGCCACAGGTAAAATAGCACATTGCTCAGATACAGACATCCGCTGTTCTTTCTTCTTTACAGAATTCTATGTATATTTTTCGCCAAAAATACCATTGCTGCGGCAAAATCCGCCATGCGTTCTTTGTAAATAAAGTTGATTTTTTACAGTGGAATATGGTATAATCATAAAAAGGGTTTTCCTGTCAGAAAATACTTAAGTCCGGCGCTTGACGCCGGCGGTATAGACAAAAAAAGATATATGCCTGCCCCTGCGGCGGCATCCCCTGAAAAGAAAGAATAGTATGGAAATCAAAAACTTAGCAGATGCCCGGTCTGCAAAGAACGACGAATTCTATACCCGGTATGAGGATATTCAAAATGAAATAAACGCTTATTGGGAATATGACGCCAACGTTTTCAGGAATAAGACGGTACTTTGCCCCTGTGATGATCCTGAACGGAGTAATTTTACAAAGTTTTTTATCCGGAATTTTGAGCGATTCGGATTAAAAAAGCTGATAAGTACATGTCTTACCTGCCAAAGCGAAGCACGCGGGGCAAAAGGAAAGATATTTACCCTTACCGCAGACTCCGTCGAAGCAATGAAACAAAACGGTATTGCGGTGCGGTCCCTCGACGGAAACGGGGATTTCCGAAGCGATGAGATCAAGGCCCTCCGAAACGAGGCGGATATGATTATAACAAACCCGCCTTTTTCCTTATACAGAGAATTTGCGGCATGGTTGGTTGAAAGCAAAAAAAATTTTCTTATAATCGGCAATAAAAACAGCATTACCTATAAGGAAATCTTCCCTTTGATTCTGCGGGGCAGAATGTGGTCAGGCAAAAGCAGCTGGAGCGGGGGAATGTGGTTTGAAACAAAAAGCGCCTGCGATGCAGATAAAGTTATCAACGGAGTGAGCCTAAAAAATGTTTCGTCTGTTTGGTTTACAAACATGGAACACGGGCAGCGCCATCAACCCCTTGCGCTGATGACAATGGCTGACAACATCAGGCGGAGCAAACACCGGAAAATACGGGAGGCCGGCTATCAAAGATATGATAACTACGATGCCATTGAAGTGCCCTTTACCGACGCCATCCCCGACGATTATGACGGCGTTATGGGGGTTCCCATTACCTTTTTGGAAAAACACTGCCCCGAGCAGTTTCAGATCCTCGGTGCAACCGAGAGCGAGGGAAAGGGCTTTTCCAACGGCCTGTGGGACGAGCACTCGGCAGCAGCGCAGCCATTAATCCAGGGAAAACGGATCTATAAAAGGATCTTCATCAAACGAATCCGTCCGATAGATACTGCCGAAAGGAGAAAAGAAAGATGATAACCCCATCAGATACTATCCTGTACAAATTATCCGACGCACAAATCAAAGAATGCATCCAGAACGCTTTCTACCTGACCGATTTTATAACAGACCGTTCCGATCTGCACAGCCGTTCTTTTTTGGAAAAATTTATGGATGTGCTTCTGGGCGAAATCAGTGAAAGAATGGTCATAGAATGGCTGCGCAGCAACGGTAAGTACGCCGAATCCGCCGTGGATAAACGTTCCGAACATCCCGACCTGGGCCATGATATCTGGATAAAAAACACAAAGGGCAAAATTTCTAAGTGTTCGGTAAAATCATCGATTTCCGGCTTAAAATCCGATATGAAAGATATTCTTTCTATTTTTAGCCCCGCCTTCAAAACAGAGGAAATCCGGGATATAAACATTCAGGTATATTTCTGGCTCAAACTTTATGATAAACCCAGAATATCTGTGCCTTCGGAAAATAACGCAGCCATAATCGGATGGATGAAAGACAGCGATCTCAGAAACTGCGCGGAACAGCCATACGCTACGGAATCCCGCCCTAAGCTTGACCTGCGCCTTAACCAAATGCGGCCGATGAACGATCTGCTGCAATATCTTTTATAAAAAGAACTTTTTTAGAAAAAGCGAAATCAATCCGTTTAATACCAAGACGGATTTTAAAATGCAAAAACTTTACTGATCGATTTTATGGATAATTTTTTCATTAAAAATCAAGATCTTCCGCATAAAAGCCTCTTTTGAAGCGGCAAAACACAAGGTTGAATAAACGGAGAGAAAAACGCCGGCACAAAAGCAAGATTTCAGGGAAAGACCTCTTTTTCCTGTTTTGCGGTCACTTACAGGCTCCCCTTATCAGGGGAGTTTTCGCCGCCAGGCGACTGCGGGGCAGTCTGAATTTTTTCCCTTCCCCGGCCTCGCGGACGCAAGGAAAGCCAAAGA
>URTC01000172.1 GCA_900550765.1 uncultured Clostridia bacterium
TCTCGGGCGGTGAGCCCCCGTACCAGGCCGAAGGCGCGCTGGAGCTTCTGCGGGCGGCCAAAAAATCCGGGATTTCCACCTGTGTGGATACCTCCGGGTACTTTTCCGCTGAATATATTCCCGCTTTGCAGGAATGTACGGATTTATTCCTATGGGATATCAAGGACACCGACGAAAAAAGGCATATCGCCTATACCGGCGTTTCCAACCAAAAAATCATCCGCAATCTTTTGGCTGCGGATGAATCAGGAATTCCCACCATTCTCCGCTGTATTTTGGTAAAAGGCGTGAATTTAAACAAAGAGCATCTCACCGCGCTGTTTGCGCTGTTTGCTTCCCTGAAGCACTGCCGGCGCGTGGATTTTCTTCCCTATCACAGCCTGGGCAGCGAAAAATACGCGCTTTTAGGCCGCCCCAGCCCCATGCGCAGCGAATGGGTGCCGGATGAAAACGACGTTCTCTGGGCAAAGCAGTTCTTTCGCACACTCGGATATCCAAAAAAGCAATAAAAAGCTCCGCCGAATAATAAGATTCTTCGCCCGTACGCAAATTTGACGAATGCCCGTTCCAAAAAAAGCAGTACGGACAAAATTTCCTTTCCTGTTTATCCGTACCGTCCGAAACCGTTTGCAAAACGGCGCCATCCCAGACTCCCCGCTGCACAGGCAGCGGTATACAAAAAAAGCGCGGCTGCGTTTTAATCTGCCAAAGCTTTGGCAAAAATACAGCTGCGACTTATATATCCTTTACCTTTGGTACTCGGTTCTTATAATTTCCGCCATATCCTCCGGGCTTTCCCGGCAGCCGTTTTGCAGCCACATTTTTATGATTTTTGTAATTCCCGCTTTAAAAAATTCCATATGATATTCAATAAAACGATTTTGAAAGCGCTGCTGCGCAAGGCCAATATCATAATTCATAATTTTATAAGCGTCGTCATAGCCCAATTTAAAATAGGTTTTATAAAATATCGAATTCTCGCTGATATGACGAAACAGCTTTTGATAATCATGGCTGTTAAAGCCCCGCGCAATTTCTTCTTTGTACAAAACAGATAAATTGTTTTCCAGTTTATCCCGTATAGAATCTGCCAGCGCAAAAACATCCGCATAATTTGCATAAAAAGTTGTACGGTTCAATCCGGCTTTTTGGCAAATTTCCGATACCCGGATCTGATTCAATTCCTTGGTTTGAAGCAGACCGATAAAAACTTTTTCTATACGCTCAATCGATTCCCGTTTTCGTTTATTATTTGGGGTATTCATAGAATTGCTCCTTTATTCCAACACTTGTTGGTAAATTGATGATTGTTTTTTCTTTGTAAAAGAATTATACTATATTCAGATTAAAACAACAAGCGTTGTTTTAATCTGAATAGAAAAAGAAGGAGGAAATTATTTGAAAAAAAGCAGTTTTGTTGCCATGGTACTGGGAACGATAAGCGGCGCACTGTTCGCTTTGGGAATGTGTATGACGCTGGTTTCGGAATGGAACGCTTTCATGCCGGGAATTCTCTTTGGCGGCGCGGGTCTGCTGCTCGCTTTGGTTACGTGGATCGTATGGAGAAAAATGGAGCATAAAAAACCTATCCAAATTTCACGAAAAGCAATTTGCATAAGTATTGTCGGAATTTTGGGCGTACTGGCGTTCGGAATCGGCATGTGCTTCTGCCTGATAGGGAATCGGATGACCGCAGGAATCCTTATCGGTCTTGCCGGAATCGTTCTTTTGCTCTGCTTAATTCCTTTAGCCAAAGGTATAAAGGAGTGAAACCGCATCCAACGGCCGCATCTGTACTTGCATCAAAAATAGGCAAGGCCGTTATCAGCAGCCAGCATTCCCGTATCCTTCTATCGGCAGTAATCGGATTGATAGGCAATATATTCTATGCGCTGTATCATTGTATCCTTGGCATCCTCAACCTCTCCCTATGGTTTATTGCCATGTGTGCTTTTTACATAATATTAGCCGCTATGCGCTTTTCTGCCGTTTTATGCGGATACAGAAGCTATTCCAAGGGTTTGGCCGAAACCGAATATTTTGTAATGAAATTATCCGGTATTCTGTTAACCGTCCTAAGTTTTGTACTGGCAGCAATTCTTTACATCAGCCTATCACAAAATCTTGCTGTAAAGTATGATACCATCGTAATGATAACCATTGCGACCTATACTTTTTATAAAATTACGCTAGCCGTGATCCAAGCGATAAAGCACCATGGAAATCCTTCTCCGCTGCTTACCGTAATCCGCCGTATCCGTTATGCGGAAACCGCAGCATCCCTTCTGACTCTGCAGCGTTCCATGCTTGTTTCTTTCGGCTCCATGGAAAGAGAAGCAATACAGCGAATGAATATAATAACAGGAACCGTTGTGTGCTTATTTATATGGATACTCGGAATTTCTATGACAATAAAAGGAAGAAAAAAAGGAGAATAAAATATGGCAAAATCAAAGCTAATCCAAGCAAACAAAAAAATTGCAGAAAAAGTTACCGGTACTTTTGAAAAAATGGAAGATGCCGTTGTCGGCGGGTACAAAAAAATTGAAGATGCCTTCGTTGACCGTTACCTTACAAACGACGGTGAAACAGTAGAAGAAGCAAAAAAACGGTTAAAGAGCAAAACAGAATCCTAACGCATTAAAAAATGCCCATACAGTTACTGTATGGGCGTATTTTTATCGATTCCTTTTTTCCATTTTGCTATAAACCAGCACAAACACTATCAGCAAGGCCGGAAAAATTGTACCAGCCAGCACGCCGGCCTTTAGGTTTTCACCCAATGCCTCGGAAACCTGCCCCACCAAGGCCGGACCGATGGTACAGCCTACGTCGCCTCCCAAGGCCAAAAGTGCAAACATCGCCGTACCGCCGCTGGGCATACCCATTGCCGCTAAAGAAAACGTACCCGGCCAAAGCACCCCTACCGAAACGCCGCACAGCGCGCAGCCCAAAAGGCTAAGGCCCGGCCAAGGTGCCAAAGCGGCTGTAAGATAGCTTGCCACACCTAAAATACCGCTGTAGAGCATTACTCGCTCCAGCGATATTTTATTGCTGAATTTAGCGTACAGCGCCCGGGTTGTACCCATTAAAACTGCAAACGCACAGGGACCGGCAAGATCCCCAACAGTTTTGTTTACATGCAGCCCCTTTTCCGCAAAAGCAGAAGCCCACTGGCTGATGGCCAACTCGCAAGCGCCGGCGCACACCATTAAAAGCAGCAATATCCAGAACAGTTTCTTTTTAAAAAGCTGCAGCGGCTTTAGACTGGTACCCTCCTCTGTAAGCGAGCAAACAGGCACAAAGCAAAAATAAACTGCGTTTATCGCTGGAATTATCGCCCACAAGCAGGCTAAAATCCGCCAGGAAGAAATATCAAAAAGCACAAAGAAAACAGTGGATACCAATACCGTAAAAACCTGCCCCCAGCAATAAAACGAATGCAAAAGGCTCATGGCGGCTTCTTTCCTGCCCGTCGAAGGACACGCTTCTACCAAAGGACTGACGATCACCTCGATCAGCCCGCCGCCGCAGGCAGAAAGAAAGGTTGCTGCAAGAAGGCCGATATAGGGCGGAAGAACCATCGGAAACACCGTAAGGCCCACCAATCCCAACGCAGCGAATATATGCGCCGCTACCACTGCCCGCCGGTAACCGATCTTATCCAAAAATTTAGATGCCAGCAAATCCACCAGCAGCTGAATGCCAAAATTGAAACTGACGATCAGCGCAATTTTTTCTATACTGATTCCGTAAATAGCTGAAAACGTTACAAACAGCAGCGGCGAAAAATTATTGAGGATCGCCTGTGTAATGTACGCAATATACGCCGCCAATATGGTATGATCATAACTGTTTTTTATAGTTTGTATTAACTTGTTCATTTTTACCGTGTTCTAAATTTTGCCGCTCCCGGCAATCAAAAAAGCTCCTTAATATTTTTCCGTTCTTTTATACACCGGGCAGCCGCTTTCCCCGCAGCTTCCCCCACACAAGCCATATTTCCTACTACCCGGTAGGAAGCATGGGCAAAAAAGTCACCGCTCAGGCTTCTTCCGGCCAGCAGCAAATTATCGCAGTCCTCCGGAATCAGTGCCCGCAGGGGAATATCATAGGGTTTTACCTCGATTTCACCGCCGGTAAAGCTCTTGTTGCTTCCCTTTGAAAGCGCATGGATATCCACCCAATAAGTAACCGTGCAAACGGCATCTTGATGCTTTTTCCCCTCCAACATATCCTCCAGCGTAACAGTATAAAGTCCCTTGATCCGCCGGCCTTCACGTACACCGATCATCTCCGGCGTACAGGCCAGCGTAATATTTTGAAAACCATGGCCGTACTGCCGCAATGCCTTTACGGTTTCATAAATCTCTTTTCTTGCCTCTACGGTAGCCGCGGTGATATCCGCCGCGCTGTCAAAGCGGAAACCGTATTCATGATTGATGCTTAAATAAAACAGACTGTCGTTTATTTTAGAAATGTTCGGGCAGCCCATCGAAGGCTCCGCGCCGATCTGTTGCAGCAAGGCCAAAAAACGCTTGCGGCAATCCCAAAACGGCTGGGCCGGGTAGGCGATATAGGGGCGGATTTCCTCTTCGGCTACGCCGGAAATTACCGCCACCATGCTCATCGGCTGCGTGGCACCTTCCGCATTGCCCACGGTATACCCGCAGCCGGCCATAAAGGCAACGTCTCCGTCACCGGTAGCATCTATCACAATTTCGGGTGAATACGTCTCAAGGCCGCTTTTGGAAGCAACCGAAACCGATACAATCCGCCGATTTTCCGTTTTTACCCCAATCACGGAGGCATGGTATAAAAG
>URTC01000173.1 GCA_900550765.1 uncultured Clostridia bacterium
AAGGTTGAGTTGGTCGAGTATATAGTAACCGACGAGGAAGCGTAGCACGAAGTGCAGCATGCGCAGGACCATGCTTCCCGTTTTGAGGATATCGAAGGCCGACCTGTGCAGAATGGCGATACCGTGGGGCTGAATTATTCCGGCAGTATCGATGGTGTGAAGTTTGAAGGCGGCACTGCGGAAAACCAAACGCTTGAAATCGGCTCCGGCAGTTTTATTCCTGGCTTTGAGGAGCAGATGATCGGTATGAATATCGGAGAGGAAAAAGCTTTAAAAGTAAAATTCCCTGAAGATTATCATGCAGAGGAGCTCAAAGGCAAGGAGGCTGTTTTTGATGTTAAAGTTTTAAGCATTAAGGAAAAACAGGTACCTGCACTTGATGATGAGTTTGCAAAAGATGTTTCGGAATTTGATACCCTGGCTGAATATAAGGCTGATATCAAGGCAAAGCTTGAAGAGCGCAAAAAAAATCAGGCAGAATCTGAAATGGAGAATAAGCGGATTGAGGCAATAGCTGAAAATGCTGAAATCGATATTCCTGATTGTATGGTGGAACAGCAGATTGATTCTCAGCTGCGCGATATGGAAATGCGTATGAGCTATCAAGGTCTTAAGTTAGAGGATTATTTGAAGTACACCGGTATGACGCTGCAGCAGATGCGTGATATGTATCGGGAAGGCGCAAAAAAAACCGTGAAGATTCGCCTTACTCTTGCGGAAATTATCAAAGCGGAAAAGATTGAGGCTACCCAAGAGGAAATTGATGCCGAAATCGAAAAATATGCGCAGAATTACGGACAGTCTGTTGAAGAATTTCAGAAATCCGTTACGGAAGATCAAAAGGAATATTTTAAAGAAATGGCCGTTATGAATAAGACGCTTGCCTTTTTAAAGGAAAAAAATCCGGCCAAAAAAGCAGTGAAAAAGACGGCGTCAAAAACAAAGGAAGCAAAGGCAGATACGCCGGAAGAGAAGCCCACGGCAAAAAAGACGGCAGAAAAGAAGAGTACTGAGAAAAAGCCTGCGGCGAAAAAGCCCGCGGCCAAGAAAGCTCAGGAGGAGAAACAAGAACAATAGGGGGAAACAGAATGGCACTTATTCCTTATGTAATAGAACAGGATGGCAGAGGAGAACGCTCCTATGATATTTATTCCCGTTTGCTAAAGGATCGCATTGTATTTTTGTCAGGAGAGATCAACGATGATCTGGCCAATACTATTGTTGCACAGTTGCTTTTTTTAGAGGCGACGGATATCGAAAAGGATATCATGCTCTATATTAACAGCCCCGGCGGCTCGGTGACGGCAGGAATGGCAATTTATGATACGATGCAGTATATTAAGCCTGACGTTTCGACGATCTGTATCGGTATGGCAGCTTCTATGGCGGCCGTATTGCTTTCATCAGGGACAAAAGGCAAGCGGATTGCTTTGCCGAACAGTGAAATTATGATTCATCAGGCGCTCGGCGGCGCGAAAGGCCAGGCTACAGATGTGCTGATTCATGCTGAGCAGCTTTTAAAATGTAAGAATAAGCTGAATAAAATTCTTGCCGATAATACGGGGAAGTCCTTTGAACAGCTGGAAGCTGATTGCGAGCGTGATCATTATCTGGATGCGCAGGAGGCGCTGGAATACGGTATTGTTGATAAGATTTATTCAAAAAGACAGTAAGGAGTTTTAAATGGAAGAAATAAGATGCGCGTTTTGCGGTCGCACTCCGGCGCAGGTAGGGCTTGCTTTTGTTTCGGGCCCGCCCGGAATTTATATATGCGAAGAATGTGTACAGGATTGTGTGGAGTCTTTGGAGGATGAACACCATGATACGCAGCGGCAGGAAAAACTTGCGCTTCCTAAGCCCGCGGAAATTAAAAATGTCCTTGACCAATATGTTGTGGGGCAGGATAATGCAAAGATTGCACTTTCAGTAGGGGTGTATAATCACTATAAACGAATCAATGCACAAAAGGGAAAAGAAAAACCTGAGGTAGAGATTCAAAAGAGTAATATTTTGCTGATCGGACCGACAGGGACAGGAAAGACGTATCTGGCGCAGACTTTGGCAAAAATATTGGATGTTCCCTTTGCAATTGCTGATGCTACTACTATTACAGAAGCCGGTTATGTAGGCGATGATGTGGAAAATATTCTGCTTAGATTGATTCAGGCGGCAGATTATGATGTAGAAAAAGCAGAACGCGGAATCATTTATATTGACGAAATCGATAAAATTGCGCGTAGGAGTGAAAACCCCTCGATTACAAGAGACGTTTCGGGCGAAGGCGTCCAGCAATCTTTGCTGAAAATATTGGAGGGGACGCTGTCCAATGTTCCGCCTAACGGCGGAAGAAAACATCCGCATCAGGAGTTTATACAGATCGATACTACGAATATTCTGTTCATCTGCGGCGGTGCGTTTGATGGGTTGGATAAGATCATTCAGCGGCGGATCGGTAATAAAACGGTGGGATTTGGTGCTTCTATGAATCCGATCGCTACTACAAGCGATATCGGTGCTGTATTTGAGGAGGTAACACCGCACGATCTGCAAAAGTTTGGTCTGATTCCTGAATTGATCGGTCGTCTTGCCCAGACGGTAACTTTGCACGCACTGGATGAAAAAATGTTGGTGGATATATTGAAAACACCTAAAAATGCGCTTACTAAGCAGTATGCTGCATTAGTGGCAATGGATGGGGTTCAGTTGGAATTTACCGATGAGGCGCTTACTGCAATCGCGCGTAAGGCTATTGAACTTAAAACCGGTGCGCGAGGCCTGCGCTCGGTAATTGAAGGGATTATGATGAATATTATGTATGAGATCCCATCGTTGAAAAATGTGGAAAAATGCGTGATCACCCCGGAGGCTGTAGCAAAAACTGAGAAGCCGAGGCTTATTTATAAGGAAGAAGCTGCGATTGCAGAGTAAATATTGGAATACTGCCTGCATGGTTGCGGCATTGTAAAAAGAATACGCCGCCGTATGATTCAGATCATATGGCGGCGTTTTTGTTTTAGGAACACAACTTATTATTTATCGATACAAATTTAAATGTAATTTTTTTACTATACTTTCTTTGGATATAATTCCCACTGCTTTTTCTTGCAGATTGCCATTTTTAAAGAGCAGCAGCGTAGGAAGACTGAAAATCATATATTGTGCGGCCAATATTGGCTGCGTATCTACATTTACTTTGAGAATTTGGATATCGGGAAAGTCAGAGGCCAAGGCTTCCAGCACCGGAGAAAGCTTTTGGCAGGGGATACATTGCTGTGCCCAGAAATCGACAAGAACAGTCCCTTGTTGTATTGCTGCGTTGAAGGAAGGGATATCTGCGTCTAGTATCTGCATTATTTTTCCTTATAATACAGCATGCAATGGCAATAGCCCTCAAAATCAGGATTGGCGATTTGCTCGCGGAATTGTTTACACATGCATTTGGTATCTTCACTGATTTCCAGCACACAGGGACAATGGCCGTTTATCATTTTCAAGCCTTGTTTTACGGCTTTTACGATTTCTTTGTCTTCGTTTAATCTCACTTTCATTTTAAAACGCATCCCTTCAAAAGAACTGATATCTTTAGTATATGAAGTTTTTATCTATATTTACTTGTAAAAATAAGAAAAAATAATGTTGTAACGGTCAAAATTATGGCTCGTTTTCGTTGCCTGGCTCGGATTCTTCCTGAGAGGAATCGGTATCTTCTTCAGCGGGCGCTTCATTAAAATAAATATCGTACTCAGTGTCATCCAATTCGTTTACGATCGGTTTTAAACCGGTTTTTTCCGAAAGCTCGGCAATAATTTGATCCATTCTGGCTTCGCATTGCTCCTGCGTCCATTCTTCTTCGCTTTCATCCTGTTCTTTGTTTAACTGCTTTAAAGCAAGATACAACAAGAGGTAATTGTCTTTTTCATCGCCCGGTTCCGCCTTAATCCATTGCATACGGTAAATCTCCAGCATGGGATCGTCACTTTTTGTATCGAAATCAGCTTGGGTGAGCAAACCGTGAAAATCTCCGTATTTTTCACGTTTATCCAGATCTGCTACTTTTACTTTTTTTTCGGATTTTATGGAAACGATAATAAGCGCGGCAATGGCAAGGATAGCGATTGCACAGCCGATAATTGTGCCGACGCTGAAATAGATTCCAAAAATATTCATAACGATGACCTCCGTACAGTAATTTTGACGCCTTCATTATATCAAAGAAAGCGCGAGAATGCAAATATATTCTTGAAGTTTTCCTGTTTATTTGCTATAATAAAACCATTAGATATTTTATGGATTAGGGTATGAAAAATTTAGAGGCCTGAAAAGACTTTCTGAGGGGGATTTTTATGAAAAAGCTTTGGCTGCGGCTCTCTTTATTAGCAGCGGTATTCATCAGTGTATTTTCTATCAAAGTGTTTGCAGCAACGGCGCATCTGGAAGGAGAAAAGACGGCGGCACCCTCGGTGTTGGATGGGATAGATGCGTCCTTTTTAATGGCAAATTGGTATAAATTGGTACTTGTTCTTGTCGCGGCGGGATGCCTGGCCGGTTTTATTATCAGCAATCTTCATCATTATAGGAAACGGTAATAAAATGACCTTTGGACGTATATAATGTTCCGTGGTGAGAAGATGACGATATATTGTGAAAAATTAGATACGGAATGCGGAATGTTTTCCGAAATGCCTCCAGTGCAGGGGGAATTTTATTTGGGTGAGGTTACGCGTCTTTTGCCGGAGCTTGTTAGAAGACATGCCGGCAGCGTTCAG
>URTC01000174.1 GCA_900550765.1 uncultured Clostridia bacterium
CGTTCTCCCGCAATATCAATCGGTGTGATGATTGCTGTATATTTTTTTACATCATCCACAAATCCTAGTGTTTCAAGATTCACATTTTCTTTTGTGGACAGGATTCCAAGCAAACGTTCATTCAGCAATGGATCGATAAATCCGCCGACCTCATCCACGATCAGCTCCCGGATCTCTTCCACACCATCCGTCAGACCGGTTCCTAACACTTTTCCCTTTTTACTGATCACAAGAATGTTAGAGTTTAAAATATCCTTAAGCACATCACAGATATCATTAAATACCACTTTTGACGAATTGTTGTTATGCAGCAATTTATTGATTTTTCTTGTTTTATCTAACAATTGAACGCTCATTTGACAGCCTCCCATAAGTTTTTGCTGGTTTTTTATGACATTTTGTATTTTAGCACATTTATTCAGAAAATTCAATATATTCAAATTATTCCTGATTTTTTTCTTTCTTCTCTGTCACATAACCGCACTGCTCGTCTGCGCAGACGATTTTGCTGCCTTTCATAACCATGTAGCCGCCGCATTTCGGGCATTTCTCTTCTACCGGACGTGACCAGCTCATAAAGTCGCATTCCGGGTTATTCTCACAGCCGTAATACTTTCTGCCCTTCTTGGTCTTTTTCAGCACAATCTCTTTGCCGCATTTCGGACATTTGACGCCGATTTTTTCCAGATAAGGTTTTGTGTTGCGGCATTCCGGGAATCCAGGGCAGGCAAGGAACTTACCATGCGGTCCATATTTCACAACCATATTTCTGCCACAGACATCGCAGACCACGTCGGTCACTTCATCCTCAATTTTGACCTTCTCAAGATCTTTTTCCGCAGCCTCGACTGCTTTTTCAAGATCCGGATAAAAGTTCTCTATAACCGTTTTCCAGTTAACAGTTCCCTCGCCGACACTGTCGAGCAGGCTCTCCATGTTTGCCGTGAAATGTTCATCCACGATAGACGGGAAAGATTCCTTCATGATCTGATTTACCACTTCGCCGAGTTCTGTCACGTAAATGTTCTTATTTTCCTTTACAATATAGCGTCTTGCAAGAATCGTTGTAATGGTCGGGGAATAGGTACTCGGACGTCCGATTCCAAGTTCCTCTAATGTCTTGACCAGAGACGCCTCTGTATAGTGTGCCGGCGGCTGGGTAAAATGCTGTTTTTCATCAAACTCTTTTAAATTAAGCACTGTATTCTCATCAATAGAACCTACCAGAACATTATTCTCTGCTTTTTCATCGTCATCACTTGTATACACCGACATAAATCCGTCAAATGCGATTTTCGATGCAGACACTGTAAACCGGTATTCTCCTGCTCCGATCTTTACGTTCGTTGTCTCGTAAACCGCCTGCGCCATTCTGCTTGCCGTAAAACGTTTCCAGATCAACTGGTAAAGGCGGAACTGATCACGCGACAATGACTCTTTTACCATGACCGGAGTACGGTTAATATCAGATGGGCGGATTGCCTCATGTGCATCCTGTATTTTGGCACCATTCTTTTTCGTCGTTTTTTCGCCTGCGATATAGTTTTCACCATAATTTCCGGCAATATATTCCCGCGCCTGTGCATCTGCCTCTTCCGAAATACGAACAGAATCCGTTCTTAAGTAAGTGATAAGACCAACTGTTCCCTGTCCTTTGACATCAACACCTTCGTATAACTGCTGTGCTATCCGCATAGTCTTTGAAATTGGTTAATTAAGTGCCTTAGATGCTTCCTGCTGCAGGGTACTCGTGGTGAACGGAAGCGGCGCTTTCTTGGAACGCTCTCCTTTTTTCACTTCGGATACGGTAAAGGTCTCATTTTCCAGTCCCTTTAAGATTTCATCGAGCTGCTCTTTCGTCTCGACCGCCATCTTTTCACTGCCTTTTCCGTGGAATTTTGCGACGAGCGGTTTCTTCTCGCCCGGAATTTTCAGATCTGCTTCCAGTGTCCAGTATTCTTTCGGAATGAACGCATTGATCTCATCCTCGCGGTCGCCGATGATGCGCAGTGCAACGGACTGCACACGGCCGGCGGAAAGTCCGCGTTTGATTTTCTTCCATAACAATGGACTGATTTCATAACCTACCATACGGTCGAGGCAGCGGCGCGCCTGCTGCTCGTCCACCAGGTTCATATCGATATCGCGGGGTGCCTTTAAGGACGCCTTTACCGCATTTTTCGTGATCTCATTGAAGCTGATCCTGTATACTTTTTTATCTTTTACCTCGTCAAGCTTTAACGCTTTCATCAAATGCCAGGAAATCGCTTCTCCTTCTCGATCAGGGTCCGTAGCCAGAAAAACCGTATCGGCTTTTTTCGCTTCTTCCTTTAATTCCTGTGCAATCTCTTTTTTAGAAGAGATCAAAGTATACTGAGGGGCAAAATGGTCTTCAATCTTAATACCGAGTTTGCTTTTGGGCAAATCAATAATATGTCCGCCGCAGGCGAGAACCTTATATTCCTTTCCTAAAAATTTTCCAATTGTTTTTGCTTTATGTGGGGATTCAACAATAAGTAATTTTGCCATATATTCTACTCCGTTTTTTTATCTGCACAAAGAATACTCTCTGCCGGGAAATTGTTTGATATATCCGGCAATTTCAAGCATCATCAATGCAGTATTAATTTCATTGATATCGGCCTGCAGGGAATTTTCTATTTTTTCTGCCGGCAGGTCTTCTATTTCAAGCATTTCTAATATTTGTTTTTGCAAAGGTTCCAAATTTTCCGGAAGCTTAAATTTTTTCTTTTCCTCCGTTTTATAAATTCCAAATTCCATCAGGATATCCTCCGGAGAAAGCGCACAAAGACATCCGTTTTTTATTAAATAATTGGTTCCTTCACTGGAAGGAGACGTAATATTTCCCGGAACGGCAAAAACGGATTTGTTTTGTTCTACGGCAAAATCTACCGTTATCATCGTTCCGCTGGGCATTCCCGCCTCTACCACTAATAGGCAGCGTGAAAGCCCGATAATCAATCGATTCCGCTGAGGGAAATTTTCTTTCTGCGGCCGCGTCGCAAGCGGATATTCGCTCAAAATAAGACCATTTTCAGCAATTTTTCGGTAAAGTGCTACATTGGACGCCGGATAAATAAAATCAACACCGCCGCCCAATATGGCAATTGTTTTCCCGCCGCAGGCAAGCGCAGCCTCATGGGAATATCCATCAACGCCGTCGGCCATACCGGAAACAACACAAATCCCGTTTTCCGCCAGTGTTCCGGAAAACTTTTCCGCACATTCCCTGCCGTAACGGGTTGCTCTGCGCGACCCAATGATCGCAATGCAGGGCTCCTGTACGAAAGAAAAATCCCCGATATAATATAAAATCGGCGGAGGCGCATCAATTTCCCGCAGCTGCGGCGGATATTCGGGAGAAGAATAAAATACCGCGTTTATAGCATGCTCCACCATATAGTTAATCATACGATCACACGGTGCCTTCCATGCTCCATTTTTAATTTCCGTTAAAATTTCGGCAGAAAGAAAAATAAGTTCCTGATCCCCGCGTTCTATTCCTTCCAAAAAGGCTTCTTTCGTCCGATACTTAAAATACAATTTTGCAAATCGCCGAGCACCTATATTTTTGATATTATTAAGATACAGCCAAAATAACTCCTGCGGTGAAAGCAAAAGGCATTCTCCCCCTCCTCTTTGGATTTTACTTATAGTATTTACAATATTATATTAAAAACTTTTTCATGTCAACATAAAAATAAGGCGTCCTTTATTCAGCGGACGCCTTGTGTCTTATTTTTTTCCAGACTTTTTTAAACGGAACCAGCAAAATAACCGCGCTTATCACTATTGCCGCTCCAAGGCAAATCCCGCCAAAAAGCAAGCCATCTGAATAATACCCTCTGACGGTTCCTACCGATTTATTGCGCAGATCGCTGTACCATTCAAACTCTCCTTTTCCCGAAAAGGAAGAATTTCCGGTATTCTCATTGTTTTCTGCAGAAGTTCCTCCTCCGGAAACACCGGAACTTTGATACGGAAGCACAGCAAAAGCGTCAATGCATAACCGGCTGCACTCCTCAGGCAAAGAAACAAATTCGAAAACAGTCCCGTTCTCTTTCACTTCCGTAACAGTAATCGGAGAAGAATATAAAAACCATTTATTCTGACGGATCGGTTCTTGAAATTCTGTAAGAAGCTGTTCCCCTGCTTTTGCCTGAATAAAATATTTTTCATCCGACTGAATGTCCGAAAGGCGAATATATATATTTAAAGTAAACGTTCACGTTTCCGTTAGATAAGGGGCAAGATCAATTTTGGGAGAAATGGCGTCTCCTTCGGCTTCAAACTGCAAATAGCTATTTCCTTTGTATCCGCCGCTGGTTTGCAGCGAAAGATGTCCGCCCTCGCTATACCATCCGGTATCTGCAATATCCTGTACACCAAGAAAGCAGGAACTCTCCATCGGGATAAAGCCGGACTCATAAATATCGGCAGCGGAAGAATTTATAGTTATTGTAAAAAAGATTGTAAGAAAAACAATTGCAATAGAAATCTTTTTCATTTTGATGCCTCCTGTGATGGCTTTGTGCCGATATATTTGGTATACGCCCTGTAAAAAGCGGAATAATCGTTAAATCCGCTCATCAACGCCGCAGTTGACGCCTGACATCCCTCCGCAATCAGCTGCTGTGCCATAACGACCCGTTTACGGATAATATATTCCATTACCGGCAGACCGGTATATTTTTTAA
>URTC01000175.1 GCA_900550765.1 uncultured Clostridia bacterium
AGGCTGTTCAAATGCAGAATACCCATAACGGGCAATAATTTCCGCAAAAATTTCAGCTGCCACTTTTGCCGGATAAGACCCTCCGGTTACAGTTTCAGGCAAAAAGTGCTCGGCATCGGTTCTATCATACCCCATCCACACGCATACGGTATAATCTTTTGTATAAGCGCTGCACCAAGCATCGGAATAGCCGATGTCATTATATCCTACTGTGCCCGTTTTGCAGGCAACAGCATGGCCTAATGTTCCTAATGCATTGGTGCGATGCTTTGAAACATCGCATAAAATATCCGAAATTAAAAAAGCCGTGCTGTCCTTCAATACAGCGGAATCTTTACCAGAATGCTCATAAACTACATTTCCATCACTATCGCATATTTTTTTAATACACCAGCCTTTTTGAAAAAATCCGCCGGTTGCAAAGGTTCTGTAAGCCGATGCAATTTCTATAGGAGTAGATCCATATTTCATTCCGCCTAACGCCAAAGCAAGATACTTGTCGTCTTCATCAAAAACAATTCCCATTCTTTTTGCATAGCTTTTAGAATATTCAATTTCATTCTGCTGCAGCAGCTCTACCGCAGGAACGTTTAACGAAAGGGAAAGCGCTTTGCGCACTGATACCTTTCCGTAATAAATATCACGGAAGTTCGTTGGCGAATATCCGTCAAAATCCTTCCGGTAATCATCCAGCATGGTAGCACTGGTAATACTGCCGTTTTCAAATGCCGGCGCATATACAAGAACCGGTTTAATACAGGAACCGGGCTGTCTCCTGGCGCAGGCTCTGTTATATACACGCATTCCCTCATGCTCCCGTCCGCCGATCATCGCGGATATAGCTCCGGTAGCATTATCAATAATTACCGCAGCTGATTGTACCTTTTCCTCCTCTTGGCTGGCAGGAAAATTATCTTCCTTTTCATAAATTTCCTGCAATTGCTGCTGCAGCGAAGAATCCAATGTCGTATATACGCTGTATCCACCGCCCATCAAATCGCTTACCGAAATTCCCAGCAGATCAGCGCCCTCTTCTAACACAAAATCAGTATAATAGCCATAATCATAGAGCTCTTCTTTTTCAACGATAACAATTTCTTCCTTGGAATACTGCTCATATTGCTCGGCAGTGATGTACCCGTATTTTTCCATCTGAGAAAGCACCGTATTTCGCCTTTTTATACAGTTTTCCATATTTAAATGCGGGGCATACCGTCCGGGACCTTTTAAAATACCGATCAATACCGCCGCCTGCGGAACGGTCAGTTCTCCCACGTCAATTCCAAAATAAGCACGGGACGCCGCTTGTATTCCGTAAGCTCCCCGGCCGAAATATACAAAATTCAGGTACATTTCCAAAATTTCGTCCTTCTCATACTGCCGCTCCAGCTGAAGAGCAAGGATGGCCTCCTGAATTTTACGCATCATCGTTTTTTCATTGGTCAAATGCGAGTTTTTGATCAGCTGTTGGGTAATCGTGCTGGCACCCTGACTATAGCCCCCGGATTTAATATCGGCCCACACCGCGCCAAAAATACGCTTGATATCAATTCCGTTATGCTCATAAAAGCGAATATCTTCCGTAGCAATCAGTGCATCAATTACACTTTGGGGAATTTCTTCTATCCCTACATTTACCCGGTTTTCACCCGTATTCAGCGTAGCCGAAACTGTTCCGTCCTTATCATAAATAACAAGCGTTTGGCTGATCTGTGTTATTTTTTCCACCGAAAGATCCGGACAGGTCATTAAAATACAAATGCCGGCAAGAATCACCATTAAAAAAAAGGCAATAATAACCTTGCTCTTCAAATGTTTTGTTTTTTTCATGTATTTCCCTCCTTTCTTATTATCGGCGGAGGGAAAAAAAATATTCAATTTATTGCCAATACGCAAGCAATATGATATACTATAAAAAAAGATGCATCAAGGTGAAATTATGATTTGTAAAAAATGCGGAGCAAAAAACAGTGATACAAGAGAAAAATGCTTTCATTGCGGCGCTGCGCTTTATTCCCGGAATATCGGGGCAGAACGGGCAAGTGAAAAAAGTTTGGAAAAAGCAGAAAAAAACATTGAGCAAATGGAGGGTTTTTACGTAGACGATGTAATTGCCCGGGAAGATCCTGCCGAACAGGAGCTTGATGATATACAATTTTCCGAGGCAGCATACGATCCATACGAAGAAGACTATGATGATATGCAATCGGAATCATTTGAAGACGATCCCATAGAGAATGATGACACAGCGCCGGAAGAAATAACAGAAATCGCCTTAGATAAAGAGGATAATGCCGAACAGTATTTTGAAAGCGCCAAGCCTAAGAAAAATGTAGGTTTCACCATTGCCATTTGGGTGCTGGTTGTTGTATTTATCATTGTTGCTATTATTGTAGGTTCTTTAATCTATTCTATGTACATTGATAACAACGAAATCACCGATCCTAACCGAGGAACCTATTCTCAGTTGAATTTGGATCCCCCTACAATAAAAAAACTAAATGATAAAAACGGTATTAACTATATCAATGCTGTATTCTACGGTGAGCCGGGAGACAGATTATATCTCGGCTGCAATGACACGTATCATACCTTTATCGAAAACACCTTGGAACTGAACCTCTATCTGGAAGATCTTTTCCTTCCGGAATATGAATTCAGAGAGTCTACGGTAAATGCAAATCTAAATGCTTCTTATGTGCGGGATAATAAAAAATATGCTTATAATATTTCCTCTTTTGAGATGAGCGTTCCTCCTGCAGAGTTTGAGCTGCTCTCTCCTTCGGAACAAACTGTGAAGGCCTATCGCGATAAATATGAAATCAAACTGTGGACAACTACCGATTCCAAGGTATTTTTAAATAATAACAACATCACAAGCTATATGGACGGAACCGGCAACATCACCTATAATATCGATGTAAAAGAAGATTCCTCCACAACATATCAAATTGAGATCGTGCAGCCTTACCATACCCCCAAAAGCGAAGTCTTTATTATTTCGCGGGATGCACTGAAAGTTGACCTCTCTATTGCTACCAGCAGTGCTTCTGTGATTAATGAAAAATCCATTGTAATTTCTGGCTCTACTGAACCCGGTGCAGAAATCACTTCTAATCTTCCAATTCTCCAATTGGATAAAAACGATCTTTACAATACCTTTACCGTAACCCTGGATCTTTCCGGGCAAACCTACGGTCAGCTGGAAGCAATGATCACGGCCACAAATGAAAAAGGATCCTCTACAAAATCCCATGTATTTTGGTATTGGCCGGCAGAATCAGCGATCACTTCTTCTGCCAGCGCTTTTAATTCCGCCATTGCTTCGGATCCGGGCACGTATCGGGGCCGCAATATTCTTATCACTTCGGCAAAGGTTGTACGCAATGTTTCCGCAAACAAATTTGAAGTTGTCTGTACCTATAATGATATAGAATATAATCTTATCATTGACTACCCTTATAAACAAACCAACATTACAGTAGATTCTTCTTATCGAATATTTGCCGCCGTTGACGGCACATTGATTGATGGAAAACCGGTATTCCGTGCCTGGTATATCTATGATGCATAAAAGAATTCCCTGCTGCAGAATAACGCAGCAGGGAATTCTTCTTATATTGTTTCCATAGTTTGCAAAATAAACCTCAGCACATTTTCCGCACTGCGCTGCAGTTCTCCCAGTGTAATACCGCCGCATTTGCCCAAATTTTCAATCGCCGTACCATCCGCCTTATAGCTTTTGGCAAAATAACTCATATTCCCCGGCATCATCACATCTACCTGCGCACGAATCCGATATGCATTGTCTCTTAGCATCGGAAATTCCGGACTCCGGCTTTTTTTCATTCGCCAGTCAGGCAGCACCAATCCTGAAACCCCCATTCTTTCCGCAGCACTTCCGTAACCAAATCATAATGATAGTGCGCCCAAACACCGTTAATTTTATTATAGCTGGTCATCAGGCAGTACGGTTTTGCCTGCTTTACACAAATTTCAAAGCCTTTTAAATAAATTTCTCGTAATGCGCGCTGTGATATCTGACTGTCATTACAATTCCTTTTTGTTTCCTGATTATTTGCCGCAAAATGCTTAGGACAGGCCGCTGCTCCGCTGCTTTGAATTCCTTCCGTTACGGCGCATGCCAACTTTCCCGTAAGCAACGGATCTTCCGAAAAGTATTCAAAATTTCTGCCGCAGAGCGGATTCCGGTGAAGATTCATCCCACATCCAAGAAACACATGCACCCCATAATATTTCATTTCTTCCCCCAGTTTTTGATAAAGCTGGGTGACCAGTTCGGGATTCCAAGTGGCCGCTAAAGCTGTTCCACAGGGAAGCAACGTGGTAAAACGATTGATTCGGATTCCCGCCGGACCATCGGTACAGATCACCGGCGGAATTCCCCTTTTCCGCAGTTTTTTAGTAATACCTCCAAAAGCTCCGGCATTGCCGGAAATTCCCAAGCGGCTGTTCATACGCCCCTCACCGCGGCAGATTGCTTCCAATTCCTCAGGAACAAGCTGTGCTATAAAATCTCGTAAGGAAATTTTCCCCTGGCGAACCTCTTCAAGGCAGTAGTTCTCTTCCCCGACAAATTCAGCATGCAAAGGCAGCTGTGCTAAAATACGCTGTTTCAAATTCAGCTGTGAGCTCTCTAAACGCTGCTTTTTCTTTTGA
>URTC01000176.1 GCA_900550765.1 uncultured Clostridia bacterium
CACAAAAGGACGGCAAGCTTACCGTCAGCGGCTTTACGGCAGATTCCATCAGCAGCGCAAAAATCAATTCCTCCTTTGCCAAGGTAGCCGCGGTATATACTCTGCCCGGCAACAGCAATGACACCCCGAAAAACGACGGCGATGCTCTGCGGATCGGCTTTGCCGCAGCTATCGTGCTGGGTACAGCGGCTCTCCTCTGCCTTGCCTACAAAAAGAAAAAATCCATTCAATAACCCTTGCCACCCGCTGTACAGCGGGTGGTTTTTTCATTCTTCTTCCTGGCGCGCCGCAGAAAGCCGCGGCAACATTGGAAAACATATTGATATCTTTAAAATAACAGAAAAATCCCGTCAACTCCCGAATCTGTTAGTATCTTCATCTGTCCGTATAAAAAATGCTTTTCTTATTTTCAATAAAATTCCTCGGAAAAATACGCAAATTCGGTTTACGAAATCGCTTAAAAGTAGTATCATATATAAGGATAAAAATTTTGCCCTTTTACACTGCTTCAAACATACGGTTTTACCGTATAAAATATTTTTAGGAGGACTTTGAATATGGCTAGAAAGTTTAAGACCATGGACGGTAATAACGCGGCTGCCTATGTAAGCTACGCTTTTACCGAGGTTGCGGGAATCTATCCGATCACCCCTTCCAGTCCCATGGCGGATTATGTTGATCAATGGGCGGCGGCCGGTCAGAAGAACATCTTCGGTACCACCGTAAAGGTTGCGGAAATGCAATCGGAAGCCGGTGCTGCCGGCACGGTGCACGGTTCCCTTGCTGCCGGTGCGCTTACTACCACATATACGGCTTCTCAGGGTCTGCTGCTGATGATCCCCAATATGTATAAGATCGCAGGCGAGCTGCTTCCCTGCGTGTTCCACGTTTCGGCACGCTGTGTTGCTTCCCATGCGCTGAATATTTTCGGTGACCATTCCGACGTTTACGCCTGCCGGCAGACGGGTTTTGCCATGATGGCCGAAACCAACCCGCAGGAAGTTATGGATCTTGCGCCGGTAGCCCATCTTGCCGCTATTGAAGGGCGGGTTCCCTTCCTCAATTTCTTTGACGGCTTCAGAACCTCTCACGAGATACAGAAAGTTGCCATCTGGGATTATGAAGATTTAAAAGAAATGTGCAATATGGACGCTGTTGCCGCGTTCCGCAAGCGTGCGCTGAATCCTGAACACCCCGTAATGCGCGGCAGCCACGAAAACGGCGATATCTTCTTCCAGCATCGCGAGGCCTGCAACGAATATTACGAAGCGATTCCGGCGATCGTTGAAAAATACATGAATAAGATTAATGAAAAGCTGGGTACCGATTACAAGCTGTTCAACTATTACGGCGCGCCCGACGCAGAAAGAGTGATCGTTGCGATGGGTTCTATCTGTGACGTTGCCGAAGAGGTCATCGATTATCTTCTGGCCAAGGGCGAAAAGGTTGGTTTGGTAAAGGTTCGTCTGTACCGTCCTTTCTCGGCAGAAAAGCTGGTAGAAGCCATCCCTGCAACGGCCAAGAAGATTGCTGTTCTGGACAGAACCAAGGAGCCCGGTTCTTTGGGCGAGCCTCTGTATATGGATGTTGTTACTGCTCTTGCCACCAAGGGAATTTCGGCGCAGGTAATCGGCGGCCGCTACGGTTTAGGCTCCAAGGATACACCTCCTTCCAGCATCTTTGCCGTATACGATGAGCTTGCCAAGGACGAGCCCAAAGCTCAGTTTACCATCGGTATCAACGATGACGTCACGCATCTTTCGCTTGAAGAAAAGCCCGCCCCCAACACCGCAGCTGAAGGTACGATAGAATGTAAGTTCTGGGGTCTTGGCGGCGACGGTACGGTTGGCGCCAACAAAAACTCCATCAAGATCATCGGCGACTATACCAACAAAAACGTTCAGGCATACTTCCAGTATGACTCCAAAAAAACAGGCGGCATTACGATTTCGCATCTTCGCTTTGGCGATAAGCCGATAAAAAGTCCTTATTATATCAATAAGGCCGACTTTGTTGCCTGCCATAACCCCTCCTATGTGGAAAAGGGCTATCGGATGGTAAACGATGTGAAACCCGGCGGCGTATTCCTGATTAACTGCCAGTGGGACGCAAAAGAGCTGGAAGAAAAGCTCAGCGGCGAAGCTAAACGGTATATCGCCAAAAATAATATTCAGCTCTATACTGTAAACGCGATTGACCTGGCCGCACAGATCGGCATGGGCAAGCGCACCAACACGATTCTTCAGTCGGCTTTCTTTGCCCTGGCCAAGGTGATGCCGCAGGAAGAGGCCATCCAGCATATGAAAGATGCCGCAACAAAATCCTACATGAAAAAGGGTCAGGATGTTGTGGACATGAACCACAAGGCCATCGATGCCGGCGCTACCGCCTTTGTAAAAATTGATGTTCCGGCCTCCTGGGCGGATGCGAAAGATATTGCAGACGCACCTACCGAAAAGGGAAATCCGAAGCTTATTAAAATGGTAGACGGCATCATGAAGCCTGTTGGAAAAATGAACGGCGATATGCTTCCTGTCTCCGCTTTCATGGATCATGTTGACGGAACCTTTGAACAGGGCGCTTCCGCGTATGAGAAGCGCGGTGTAGCCGTTATGGTTCCCGAATGGAATAATGAGACCTGCGCACAGTGCAACCGCTGCTCCTTTGTTTGTCCGCATGCCACGATCCGTCCTTTTGCTCTTGATGAAAAGGAAATGGCTGATGCGCCTGAGAACCTGAAAAAGGGTAAGAGACCGGTGGGCAAGGTTTATACCTACACTCTGGCTGTTTCCCCTATGGATTGCATGGGCTGCGGCGTTTGTGTAGGCGTTTGTCCTACGGATTCCTTAAAAATGGTCCCCAGAGAATCTCAGGATGATATGCAACAGGTATTTGATTACTGTGTGGATGTTGTTACCGAAAAACCGGAAACAACGGCAAATATGAATTTGATCGCAAGCCAGTTCAAACAGCCCCTGCTCGAGTTCTCCGGCTCCTGCGCAGGCTGTGCGGAAACCGCTTATGCACGTTTGATTACCCAGCTGTTCGGCGACAGAATGTATATTTCCAATGCAACCGGATGTTCTTCGATCTGGGGCGGACCGGCTGCTACCAGCCCGTACACCGTAAACAAGGCAGGACGCGGACCCGCATGGGCAAACTCCTTGTTTGAAGACAACGCTGAGCACGGTTATGGCATGTATCTGGGCCAAAAAGCGATTCGCAACCGCTTGATTGACCAGGTAAAGGAAATTCTTGAGAAAGAAGAGGCTCCGGCAAAGCTCAAGGAAGCAGCTGAAAACTATCTTGAAACCGTAAACGACGGCAAAACAAACGGTACCGCCACTGAGGCGCTTATCGCTGAACTGGAAAAGGTTGCGGATAAATGTGAGCATTGCGCTTCCATTCTCGAAAACAAAGAGTTCCTTTCCAAAAAATCCATTTGGATTTTCGGCGGCGACGGCTGGGCCTATGATATCGGCTTCGGCGGTGTTGACCATGTTCTTGCCTCGGGCGAGGATGTCAACATTATGGTATTTGATACTGAGGTTTATTCCAATACCGGCGGTCAGGCCTCCAAGGCTTCGCAAATCGGCCAGGTAGCGCAGTTTGCTGCGGCAGGTAAGACGGTAGCCAAAAAGAGCCTTGCGGAAATTGCCATGTCCTACGGCTATATCTATGTTGCACAGATCGCCATGGGCGCGGATATGAACCAAACCCTCAAGGCGCTTCAGGAAGCGGAAGCTTATCCGGGCCCGTCTCTGATCATCGGCTATGCGCCCTGTGAAATGCACAGCATTAAGGGCGGTATGGTTCATTGCCAGGAAGAAATGAAAAAAGCCGTTGACTGCGGATACTGGAACATGTTCCGGTTTAATCCCGCGGCGGAAAAGCCCTTTACGATTGATTCCAAAGCACCTACAACCGATTATAAGGAATTCATTATGAATGAGGCCCGTTATTCTTCCCTTACCCGTTCGTTCCCGGAGCGGGCAGAAGAGCTGTTTAACAAGGCGGCTGAAACGGCTAAAGCCAAAAGAGCGCATCTGGAAAAGCTTCAGGCATTATATAACGAATAATCCTCTCTAAAAAGCATCCGCTAATTGCGGATGCTTTTTTTATCCCCTTTCAAAATTTTTTAAAAACACCCTTTTATCGGCACAAAGATTGACAAAAAGCCAGGATTTTGCTATACTGAAACAACACAAAAAGAATACACACAGTTCATCGGAAAGAGTCAATCTTCCCGTTGTCGGGCGGAAAAATCCGTTCGGGGATAAGGAAACAGCGGTGCAAATCCGCGGCAACAGCCATTACCGTAACTGAATTTCTACTTCACAAGTCGGAATGCTTATCGTTCTGTGTTACGCAGAAAGGCCCTTGGGCAAAAGAAGGGTGCGGACTATCAAGATACGGCAGGGTATCTTTTTTATGCTGTACTCTTTTAAAGAAGGGTATTTTTGCTGCTTTTCGTGTAAAAAATTACGAAAAGAGGTTTGTTAAATGAAAAAATTGACAAAACAACTCCTGATTGCATTCCTATGTATCTGTCTTTCTTTGTGCCTGGCAGCCTGTACGCCTGCCGCACAAACACCAGAAGAACCTGCTGCATCTCCTACGGCTACAGTGGAGGGACAAGCACAAGAGTCTCAGCTGCCTGCTCTGTGGCAGC
>URTC01000177.1 GCA_900550765.1 uncultured Clostridia bacterium
CGCATGGACCGACTTGTCCGCGATGTTGATGAAGCGCTGCGGAAGCTGCTTCCGCTCCTCCAGAGTAAGGTTGTAGTAGTTGGGGTTGTGTCCCTACATTAAAGGAGTGGCAGAGTCTGACATTGTCGGGGGCGACGGCGAACCGAATGAAGGAAAGGTTGGCCAAGAGTTGATTGAATATGCCGAAGCGATAAAAAAGGATGGAGTCTATATTTACACATTAGGATTTTTCAGCGGCTTGTATGATAAGACGTATCCGCAGTCTCTGCTGGAGAGCATCGCAAGCGAAGGCTGTCATTTTGAAGTGGATAATGCGGATGATTTAGTGTTTTTCTTTGGCGATATTGCCGATCAGATCAACGGACAGAAATATATTTATATTCGCATAGCCTGTCCCGTTGATGTAACGGTAAAATATAACGGTGAAACGCTGTGTTCCGCAGAAGAGAAGCTGAATACCCGAACAGCTTTCGGATCCTTGACCTTTGAAGAGAACGAGCAGGAGGCCGATGACAGCAGCGACAACAGAATTAAGATCTTAAGACTGAAAGAAGGTGTAGATTATGATATAAAAATCAAGGGCAATGGCCGGGGATATATGGACTACACCATTGGGTTTATGGATGATACCGGAGAATATAGTGATTTACGGAAATTTAGAAATATTAAGATTACGAAGCGAACAGAAATTGATACGGTTGCAGCGGTATCGGATTCAACCGTTCTGAATGTAGATGAAGACGGTGATGGAAAATATGATTTAAAATACAGAGCAACTGAAAACGGCAGAGGAGAGCTTGTTGATTATACCTATATCATTTATATTGTGATCGGTGCCGTTGCTTTGATTGCCATTCTTATAACAGCCGTTTTGCTTAGAAAACATTTTAAAAAGAAAAAGCTGAATTAAAAAAGCTAAAGGTTTGCACAGCGCAGGCAGAAAAGCTGTAAAGGTTCAATTCAGTTTCGTGTTTTAAAAATTGAGTTGATGCGCTGATGAATGAAAGAAATCCGGGAAAAACTTTTTACAGTTCTTCTCGGATTTTTTATATTAGGGGGGAATTCTGTATTCTTGCCTGCAGGCTGGTTCTGCTTGAAGAAAACGGTACGATATTAAACGGATTGGTTTTCTCCGCTTAATTCACTAAGGTCCATATAATATTTTTTAATGTTGAAAATATCCAGATATACGGGAATTTGAATCGCCGTATTCTCCGTTAAATACTGCGGATAATCCCACAGATTTTCGCTTTTAAACGTATAGGTTTGCCCGTCGGCCGGGTTCTGCCAGCGGCATATTACATTGTAGGGATGTCTGTTATTGACTGAGTAATGAAAGTTTTGTGTTACCTCTATAAAGTCGGCATATATTTTTTCTCCGCGTTCAATCAAATGTTTGCGCAATGCTTTCTTTCGCAGTTTTACAAAAATTCCGGAAAAGCCAATAAGGGCGAAAATAGCGCCCACACCAGGGAAAATCAAAGACAATGCGGCGGAGTTTTTTGCACTGATTTTTTGCGGATTTTCCGGTGCATAGAGAATATCGATCTCCTGGCCGACGGAGAAGGAAGAGGAATAGAGATTAAGTTCACTGGTATAAACAGTACCGTCTACGGTATATTGTACAATAACGGCATGATTATCATTACCTTTGTAATAAATTTGGATAATTTCAGCTTTAGTGGGAATATACTCTTGCTGGTGGCTGTAGGCGGGAATAAAAAGAGCAAGCCCGATGATAACAAATACCATGCCGATAGTAAGAAATATAGAAAATATAAAAGTTTCGATGTGCTTCAACGCAGACTCCTTCTTTCTTTTAAAGTATAACGGAAAAACAAAACCCAATGGCATCCATTGAGTAGAACAAAAGCAGCTTAAAGAATTGAAGGCTGACCCCGCAAAATTGCCAGGCAGGGGAACGGAAGTTACCCTTTTGCGGAAGAAAAGGAGCAAGGCACCGGCAGGTGACTTATTTTTTGCCAAGGGCAAAAAATAAGTCGGAGTAAAGCAGACTTTGCTCCGACATGGCACCTCCAAGGGGATTCGAACCCCTGTTGCTGCCGTGAGAGGGCAGTGTCCTAGGCCACTAGACCATGGAGGCAAAAAAATGGCTGCGGAACTAGGATTCGAACCTAGACAATACGAGTCAGAGTCGTAGGTGCTGCCATTACACAATTCCGCAATAAATTAACGAATTGATTATAATGGATCCTGTGCTGTTTGTCAAGCATTTTTTTATACTTTATATGAATTTTAAATAGCCTAAAGTATTTGCAGAAAGCTTTCGGTTCCATGGCAACACAGCGGGAGGGTGCGTATAAAATGTTTCTTTGTTTTTAAAGTTTTAATGCTCGATTAGGACGTTCTTCTGCATATTTCCAATCTTATCTTCCGTCTTGTTTTTTCGTTTGCACGTGCTACCAGAACCCACGACATTCCTAAGGAAGATCCTTTTTCGTTTGCCGCAGGAGATGTATTTTCTTTATGCCGAACAGCAAAAAGCATGTGGAAGTTAGTTTATAGAATAGATCTATGGTATTTAGGATAAGGAATAGAGAGAAACTATGCGGATTTTTAACTTTTCTTAACAATGGACTTTTGCAAAAACGGGAAAGAAGAAAATTCGTTTTGCATAAAAAAGAAAAATATCCAGGTTGCCGTCTGAATCAGCTCTAACACCCGTCTCTCGACAGGTGGGCGTGTCGCCTGACGATTTTGTCTTCCACTGGCACAGCAAAGCTGCGGAGGCATGACATAGCGTCAGCGCTTTTATAAGCACTCCCGATTTGCATAATGTGGGTATTATACAATGACCCATAACGTACAACCCAGATAAAATTTTTACATGTTTATTATGGCACAAAAACGAAAAAAATTCAAGTGTTTTGAAGAAAGAAAAAATTGGAATTATAAAAAATTTTGCAGAGGGAATTATAATATTGCGGCTTGAAAATGCCGCAGAAGAAAAAATTCAATTATTTAACCCTCTGAATAAAAAATCGGGAGGTCGCTGAAGTTACGGCGGCATCCCTTTTTGTTTTTATGACAGCTTTTTATTTTTATGGTACAATGACGGAAAATAAACGATTTTTTAAATAGAGCATCAAAAATATCAAATATATCGCTTTGATCCTGTCGCTGAGACGGACTGGGTGTTGCGGTTTAGCATGGACGGTGATTCGGCGAATAAAAAAGAAACCACGCCAAAAGAAAAAGAGAGTCCGCCTCTCTTTTTGGAATGAAAATTATTCCTGTTCAGGAGCGCCTACCGGGCAAGTATCGGCACAAGCGCCGCACTCGATGCAGGTTTCGGGATCGATTACATATTTACCGTCGCCTTCGGAAATAGCGCCTACCGGGCATGCACCTGCACAAGCGCCGCAGGCGATGCATTCATCGTTGATTTTATAAGCCATTGTTTTCACCTCACAGTGCTGTTTTTTATTATTATAACACGAAAAATGTATTTTGCAAGCAGTTTTATATAAAATAAGCGATTAGGAAAAATTTTCAGATGCTTGTGATTTTACTGGATTTATAGTATAATACTTTCTAACAACTTTTTGTGTAGCGTAAAAAATGCGGCAGCGCTGGCGCGGTCTGACCGTTAAATGTTTGAATCGTTTAAGAAAGGTGAGGAAAAGAAATGGTTCGATCCGCACAATTTATCGATAGTTATTTTCCCGTGATTGACGGCGTTGTGCATACGGTGGAAAATTATGCAAAATATTTAAACCGAATGGGGTATTGCTGTGTGGTGGCACCGAAGGTGAAAGGCTATATTGACCGGGATGAATTCGATGTAATTCGTACGGCGGCGTTTAAGGTACCTAAATTGGGTTATTCCTGTGCGCTGCCGAAAATATCTCATAATAAGCAGGAGCATATTGTCCAAAAAGTACAGCTGCTGCATGCCCATTCACCGTTTTCCGAAGGACGCAGTGCAATAAAAATGGGGAAAAAGTATCGTCTGCCTACGGTGGCAACGTTTCATACCAAGTATTATGATGATTTTCTTTTGGCTACCCGCAGTCCCAGATTGGCTGAAAAGCTTACCGAACATGTGGTGGCCTTTTATGACCAAGCGGATTATGTTTGGGCAGTGAACCATGCTACGGCCAATACACTAATGTCTTACGGGTACAAAGGTGAAATTCAGGTGATGCCGAATGGAACCGATTTTGCTATGCCGGAAGACGCACCGGCATGGATTCGTGCTGCAGAGGAAAAATTTCGGCTTCCGCAGGGGAAAAAACGTATTTTGTTTACCGGACATTTGATCTGGCAAAAAAATTTAAGACTGATTCTGGAAACGGCTGCCTGTCTGAAGACCCGCCGCAGGGATTTGGTGTTTATATTTGCCGGTACCGGCGCGGATGAAAAAGCTGTTAGACAACTGGCGGAAAACCTTGGCTTACAGGACTGCACGCTGTTTATAGGACAGGTAAAGGATCGGATGCAGCTGGCCGGACTCTATGGGGCAGCTGATTTGTTCTTTTTTCCGTCTTTATATGATAATGCCCCTTTGGTGGTGCGCGAAGCTGCGGTGATGCAGCTGCCTGCGCTGGTAGCTGAGGGATCTAATTCGGCTGAGGGAATTCTTGACGGCAAAAATGGTTTTACT
>URTC01000178.1 GCA_900550765.1 uncultured Clostridia bacterium
CCCTCAGCCTCGCGAATGCTCGGCAGCTCCCTCGTCAGAGGGAGCCGGGAAAGAGAAAGACTGTCAGTGCTTAGAAGCCGGAAAAGAGAGATGGAGGAATCAACCTTTAAAATGGGCTGTTGGTTGCGCGCCTTTGCTAGCGGGAGCGGAGCGGCTAATATAAAAAAGTTCTGTTCAGCCGCAAAAGCGGCTGCAGACGCGAAAAGGAGAAAGAAAAGATGAAAGAACGTTATAAAAAACCGTATATTGAGGAAATCGGAACACCTCGTGAGGCTTGGTTTCACTGTGCCGGAGCAGAAAAGGAGCCGGTCTTTCCCTATCTGGTTATGGACGGCGGCGCCTTCCTTTTTATGAATGACCGCCTGCGGATCCAAAACGGCGATCAGCTGCTGGAGAAGGTTATGGACGGAAGCTTTTTCACGCTTTGGCAGAAGGACGGACATTTTGACTGGGACGTTGTATTCGGCCTGCCTGCCCAGGATACGATGCGCAACTTTGAATGGCATATTTTTTTGCAGCGGCTGTATATCCTGCTGCCGCTGGCCACGGCGTATAAAAGGACCGGGGAAAGACGCTATGCGCAAAAGTATATAGAGCTGTTTAAGGATTGGATGCAAAAGCATCCGTATGAGGCGTTTGACGCCTCCATCAGCTATTTTGCCACCGGGTTTTACTGGCGCGATATGCAGGTGGCCTGGCGCACGATTGTTTTAGCTTTTTCGCTGTTTTTTTTAGACGGCGCGTTTGAAAAAGAGGATTGGCTGTATTTGTATGCGGCTCTTCAGCTGCATGCGGATCATCTGTATCAGGAAGCCGAAGCGCATATTCAAAAAGGCGATGCGCAGAATCACGTGCTGCAGGTGGGTACGGCACTTTTATACGCCGGTTGTCTTTTTGGGGAATTTCCCAATGCACAGCAGTACATTGAATTCGGAAAAAACATTGTAAAACAGAATTTGGATAAAGCGATCTTTGCCGACGGCGGCAGCGATGAGGATTCCCCCAGCTACAGTCATTTTATTGCGCGGCTGTATCTGGATGCCCATGTGCTGCTTGAAAATAACGGGTACGAAAGCATTCCGGGGCTGAAAGAGTCAATTGCAGCGCAGTATGAGCTTCTGTATCAGTTCAGTACGAAAGATAATAAAACGCTGCAGATCATCGATTCCTATACGATGGACGTTGGGCATGATTTGGAGATTGTTCAGGAGATCATGCCGATGGATTTTATCAAAAGAAAAGAATCCCGCCTGTTTCCGGAAAGCTGCCTGGCGGTGCTGCGGAATGAAAATTACGAAATATTTATAGATGCAATGCCTTTATGGGCTTGGCATCAGCACGCCGGCAGGCCGAATATCGTGGCGTATTATAAAAACCGGCCCATCTTGGTTGACAGCGGCGCCTGTAATTACGATGACCGCAACCTGCGGGATGAGTATCTGATCTCTGCTAAGGCGCACAATGCGGTATCCTGCGAGGAATTGGGCGTTCACAGCTGTGCGAATGTAAAGGATGGCTACAGGATCACCCGGTTTGAAACCGGAGACCCCCAGCGTGTGGAGGTGGAAGGGACATTTGCTTGCGGCGAGGTTTGCTTTGCATTAAAGCGTACTGTGGTGCTGTACCGCGATCGCTTCACTGTAGAGGATGAAGCTTGGGCGGAGAAGGAATATCACTTTTATAATGTTATGCATTTGGCTCCGGGGCGGTTTACGCAAACGGAAAATGGTTTGATACAGCAGCATGGGGAACGTTTGCTGTATGTAAAGTGCGGTCCGGAGAAGGAAGTGCAGCTGCTGCCCTGCATTACGCAGCAAAATTGCCTCGGTGTTTCGCCGGCGGTGTTTATCAAAAATAGAGGAAACCGCATAAAAACCTTTTTTGAATTTCAAATGCAGTAAGGAACAATCAGACCAACGGCTGCTTTTTGCTTTGCGGCAGAGGCGGAAATAGCTGCATTACTGGCCGGGAACCGATGCGGCTTGGCACCTATATACGCCGGCTGCCCGTACAATGCAGCTGTGCTGTTATTCTGTAAATTCTACCCGGACGCTTCCGGTAGTGGCGTTTACCTCCAGCTGTTTGGGACCGTCTCCTCCGGAGGGAATATCTCTGCTGCCGGTTGTCGTCCGGCCTGTTATTTTAAAATTTTGGTCGCTGTCTTGAATGCGGCACCGGATGCTTCCGTTCGTCGTTTCTTTAGACGCACTTTGCGATACTGCGGTCAGCTCTGCATCCACAGCGCCGGTGGTGGTTTTTATTTCAAAGCGATCTGCCGCGCCGGCAAGCGTTACCTTTCCTGTAGTGGAGGTAACGGAAAGAACCCCGCATGTGAGTTCTTTTCCCTCTATACTGCCGGTGGTCATGCGGATGCGCATGTCTCCTGCCGCAGTTATATTTTGCAGGGAGATGCTGCCGGTAGTTACGGTAAAGGCGGCGTTCCCGGGCAGGGAAAGTCCGGCGGCGGAGATCTTTCCGGTGGTGTTTATGACCGAAAGCTCTCCGGTATAATTTTCCGGAATGCCGATCAGAAGGGTATAATCCTTTTGGCGGCCTATCAAGAATTGCCAGTTGAAACGGGGATATTCCCGGCGGATGCGCAGTGTGCCGTTTTGCTGTGCTATGATGCACCTGTCTTCGCCGTAATTACAATATTCCAGGGTCACCGCTTCGCCGGGACAGGAGAACAGCGTCACGTCTGCAATCTCCATTTCGGCATCTATTTTTGTAATGTTATCAAAGCTTTCCTGCATTCTTTGTTCTTCTGGCTTTGCATGGCACCCTGTGCAGAGAAAGAGGATGGCCGTTAGAACAAGTGCTGTGAGCATAGGGCGTTTTGCTGTTTTTTTCATAGAGTACTCCTGTTTTATAAAAAATTTCTTTTGCTTCTGGGCCAAGCGGGGACGCTTACTTCTTTGTCGGGCCGTTAGGAGGATCTTCCTGCTTTTGAAAAAGCGCAGAAATCTGCTTTGTATTCTGTTTTAATTTTTTTATGTTTTTTTCGATGTCTCCCAAGAAATACGAGAAGGCGAAGCCGCATAGCAGGATGAAGAACGATACAAGGGTTGGAACATTGAATCCGATTTTGCAGCTTTCGTTCAGTACACTGGGAATGATGGAGAGAAACAGGCCGAATATAACCGAAAAGGTGGCGGTATAGAATCTTTTTATCAGTTTGTTGATGAGAAAAGAAATTACAAGCGCGCCTATAATCAGCCCAAAGCCTGCCGGTATCAATACGGAAAGATTAAAATCGGCAAGGGAGCTTACATACAATTCGTATAAACCCAGCGAGGATAAAATGACCGCGCTGTCTATTCCCGGAACAATCGAAGATCCCGCTACCGCCACGCCTAAAAATATGGATTGAAGCAGGTTGGGGTCCGTTATGACGGGAAATAAATTTTTATTAAAGGAAAATAAAGCGAATCCCGCAGCAGCTGAAAGAAGAATAAAAAGAATATATTTTTTAGAAAATCCTTCTTTTTTTACTTCTTTGTAAAACAGGGGGATCGTGCCTAAAACCAAGCCTAAAAAAGCAAACCGTGTATACATTTCGTAATTGCTCAGTAAAAAATCCACTATTTTGCTGAAAAGGATCACACCCACGCCAAAGCCTAAAAATAAAGGCGTTAAAAACCGTATGTTCTGTTTGAAATTTTTAAATAGCGTGCCGATCGCCGTTACTGTTTTTTGATATAATCCTAAAATAACCAATAAAACGCTTCCGCTCAATCCCGGTGCGATACCGCCAAAGCCTGCGACGATGCCTTTTAAAAAATTTTTCATTTTCCGCCTCCGTTTCTTTTTTTTAACATATAGAGAGAAATCAACGAATATAACACAAATTTTTCAATACGTATAAAATTTTTTCTATGTTTTTTGCCGCTGCTTTTTCTTTCCGCCCCTTACTGCTGCGTCCGACACAAAGACGGAAGGCTTTCTGTCCCTGCGGAGCTCCCAAATGCAGAGCTAAAATCTATTTGCAGCAAAGCGGCGGCGGTTATATGAAGCTGTATTTGCGCAAAGTCTAACAGGCAAGCCAAAAGCCTGCTTGCCTGTTCTCTATTGGATCTCACTTATATCATAAGGTGTCGTCTGATACACAAAATAGTTCAGCCAATTGGAATACAGCAAATTGGCGTGCGCGCGCCAGGAAACCCCGGGCGGATGTGCGGGGTCGTCGTTTAAAAAATAGTTTTTCGGCACCTCGATATCCAGCCCGGCTTTTACGTCCCGCTCGTATTCCTTCTTCAGCGTATCGGCGTTATACTCGGGGTGGCCCATGATAAAAATCTGCTTGCCGTTTTCGGTGAACACCGCATAAACGCCGGCCTCCTTGGAGGACGCCAAAATTTTAAGCTCGGGAATTTTTTCAATGTCCTCCCGCGCCACAGTGGTATGACGGGAATGGGGGACGTAAAAAACATCGTCAAAGCCGCGGAAGAGAATGGATTTTTTATAATCCAGCGTATGGGGGAAGATGCCGAACATCTTTTTTTCAAGCGGCCGCTTCTGGATGCCGTAGTGATAATAAAGCCCTGCCTGCGCACCCCAGCAGATATGCAAGGTACTCGTAACGTTGGTTTTGCTCCACTCCATAATATCGCATAGTTCCTGCCA
>URTC01000179.1 GCA_900550765.1 uncultured Clostridia bacterium
TTACCTGCGCTTTAGAACTGCCGCTGCAAACAATAAAATCAACCGCGATCACACTCATTTGTGTAATATCCATAACAACTACATCTGCGGCCTTTTTCTCTGCTGCTGCACGGCAAATTTCCTGAATTAAATCTTTTCTTTCCATCTCAAATTCCTTTCCTCTGTTCAAAATACGCAATAGCCTGTAAGGTAAGAGGATGAAGCCTACTGCCATTCCCGGTTTCAAACTGTACAGTACCGCGAAGACTCTCCAACACCCCATCTGCAATTGAAAGTTTTGTTTTTTCCCGTATCTGCTCAACCCCCGGATAATCCCGCTCATCTTCAATAGCATCCGCAAGGAAAACGATCTGTTCTTCTAAATTCATTTGCGGCCGCCCCGTTGTATGATATCGAATAGCATTCAGCACTCTTTCCTCCTGTATCCCGTATTTCTGCCGCGCTATAACGGCCCCCAACGGTGCATGAATCACCTTTTCATATCCTGCAAAGTCATCCAATTCCAGAAGTTGTTCGCTGTTTGGCTTCGTTTTTTTAGCACAATCATGCAGCAGCGCTGCAAGAAAAACCACATTTCTGTCAGCGGCTGTATCAACACACAATTCCATTGCCATATTCACTGTTCGTAACGTATGCAGATACGTTTTTTCCGGCAAATTTTTTTTCAATTCTTTTTTGATCTCTTCAATCCTGATATAATTCATATTTTTTTATCATCTCCAAAACTCCCGGCGGCACCATTGCATCAATACGCAATCCCTGGCGGATTCTTTGTTTTATTGCAGTAGAAGAAATATCCGGTCCTACAAAATCGGCAAAATGCAATTTTGCTCCCATTGCCTGAACACGCGCAATTCCCTGAGTAATATCTACACCGGTACGCCCGGCCACAATAAATTCAATCATAGAAAATACCTCCTGTGCCCGATACCAGGTATGCATCGTATTAACTGTATCCGCGCCTATAATATAAAAATACTTTCCTTCTGTATGCTTTTGCAGCCATTTTACCGTATCATACGTATAAGTTTTTCCCTCACGATCTAATTCAATCCGGCTGACACTGCAATCTTCTATTCCTTCTAACGCGGCTTGCAGCATTTTTAACCGCATTTGCTTGGGGGCTACCTTATTTTTATGTGGTGCATCGCCCAACGGCAAAAACATCACCTGATCCAATCGAAATGCTTTTTTACAAAACAAAGCCGTTTTGATATGACCGTTATGCACGGGATCAAAACTTCCGCCAAATATTCCCGTTTTCATTGTTTTTTTCCGTATATTAGGACAATATTTCGCCCATAATTCAAATGAGGTGATAGCATGATACTTATTTTCAGCATACTTTTATATCCCATATTTTTTATTTTACTTTACGCTGCCGCAGAGTATATCTTTCCCACAAAAAACGGTGCTATGATATTTTCATTGTGTGCGGCATTCCTTCTTTCTTATTGCTATTATACTATCAGAAAAAAAGTTAGTCAATACCAGCAAAAAAAAGCCAAAGAAACCCTGGATAAAGAACTCCTCCGCCATTAATAAATGCTGCTGCAGGAAAAAACCTTCGCTGAATTTTTTAAAGGAGAACATGTCATATCCGATAATTCCTTTCATGGCCTAAAAGAGGAAAAATTACTCCAAGCTCTGCGGGAATACGGTCCGGATACACCGCTGGAAATTTATTCTTTAAACGGACTGACGCAGGGCTGCCGCGATCTTGCTGCGCTTTTAGGGGTAAAGTTTACCGAACACAGCCGGGAGGAAATTTTTGATAAAATTGATCTCTCCATCTTACCGGAGCTCCCCCCCGCCGTACCTGGAACAAAATTTTCGCGTTTAAAAGCCGGTATTTTCTCTGAATCCTTCAGAAAATTTGCAATAAAATACGGCGTCATACTTCTACTGATCAGTATCATAACGCCGTATAAAATCTATTATATCATAACCGGTCTTCTGTTAACAGGGTTTGGATTAATCCTATGGATCCGTAAGCACCTCAGTCAACGAAATCAAATTCCATCTGCCCAAGCCTGACAACAGAGCCATCTCTTGCTCCTTTTTCCCGCAGGGCAGCAATGATACCTTTCTCCCGCAGTACACGCTGAAAATAATCCAGCGACACAGCATCTTCAAAATTAACTTTTCTTAAAAGACTTTCTGCCAACGGTCCCTCGATTGCAAAAAAGTTGCCGGAAAGCTTTAAGATCTCAAAACGATTCGGATCCTCACTATAGGAAAGTTCCGCTCCTTCAGGAAATGGCTCCGGCGGCGGAAGTTCGCTCAACTTTTGTGCCACCGCACGTAAAAGCGGTGTAAACCCTTTATTGGTTGCAGCGGAAACCTCAAAGACGGGGACGTCTCCACCCTGCCTTTTCAGCCGCTGCAAATTTTCCTGTGCACCCGGCAATTCACTTTTATTAGCAGCAATAAACTGCGGCCGTTCCGCTAAAACAGGCGAATACTGTTTTAATTCTTCATTAATAATCCGGTAGTCCTCCAAGGGATCCCGTCCTTCACTGCCGGAAATATCCAACACATGCACAATTATCCGGGTACGTTCTATATGGCGTAAAAAAGAATGCCCCAACCCCGCTCCTTTGGCAGCCCCCTCGATCAAGCCCGGAATATCGGCTGCAACAAAAGAAGCCTCATCGATCTTTACTACCCCTAAATTCGGTTCTAAGGTAGTAAAATGATAATTAGCAATTTTAGGCCTTGCCCGTGAGATCATAGAAAGAATCGTTGACTTCCCTACATTGGGAAAGCCGACCAATCCGACATCCGCAATTGTTTTTAACTCCAACTCGATCTGACGCTGCTTGGTGACCTCCCCTTCCTGGGCAAAATTGGGTGTATGCAGCCGGGCCGAAGCAAAACTGGCATTTCCTCTTCCGCCTCTGCCTCCGCGCAAAATTACTTTTTTTTCGCCGGCATGGAACATATCGGCCAAAATCAAGCCACTCTCGGCATCTTTTACAATTGTTCCCCGCGGCACATGAATTTCAACATTCTTTCCTCTGGCGCCGGGTCGCAGATTCCCCGCCCCATTCTCGCCGTTATCTGCAGAAAAATGCTTTTGAAAATGAAAATCCAGCAATGTGCGCATATCAGCATCAGCAACAAGAACCACATCTCCGCCGTTACCGCCATTACCGCCGTCAGGACCGCCGGCCTGCACATATTTTTCGCGGTGGAAGGAGAGCGCTCCATGACCGCCGTTACCGCTTTTTATATAGATTTTTACAAAATCGATAAACATAGATATCCCCCCAAAGTACGGGGTATTGTACCATATTATTTCGCCTTTGGCAAATGTGCATAATACGTACAATCCTCTGCAAGTACGCAAGTATCACATTTAGGCTTTCGTGAATCGCAACAGTACCGCCCGTGCCAGATAATTAAATGATGTACTTTCAGCCACTGTTCTTTGGGAATCAGCTTCTGCAGCTGCAATTCTGTATGCAGTTCATCCTTCGCCTGCGTAAGACCGATTCTGTTCGACACCCGAAAGACATGAGTATCGACTGCGATGGCCGGAATTCCAAACCCCACAGAAGCCACTACATTGGCAGTTTTTCTGCCTACACCCGGCAGCTTTTGCAATGCTTCCCAGTCCCCCGGAACTTCTCCATTATAATCCGATACAAGAATCCTTGAGGTAGCTAAGATATTTTTTGCTTTGTTTTTATAAAATCCACAGGAAAAAATCTTTTTTTCCAGCTCTTCCTGTGTAAGCATCAGCATCTTTTCCGGGGTGTTATATTCCTTAAAAAGTTCAGCAGTTACTGCGTTTACCCTTTTATCCGTACACTGGGCCGAAAGCATTACAGATACTAACAATTCAAAATGATTATGAAACACCAATTGCGTATCAGCCTGCGGATATAGAATATCCAATTTTTGAATAATTGATTCTGCTTTTTTCTTATTCATATCTTTCCTTATACTACAAAAAAGCTGCCCGTTTCGGGCAGCTGCTTTTTATTGGTCTTCTTCTTTTTTCGTTTCTTCTTTTTTGGCCGGAGCCTTTTTCTTTGAAGAAGCTACGATAACAATCACTACGACCGCAATTACTACTACAGCGCCGACAATAATTGCCACGGAAGCAACAGTATCCAAACCAAACAGACTGAACCCTGCCGCATTGTTTCCGGAATCTCCGCCATTATGGGGCTGATCAGGGGTTGCGGTAGCTTCCGGGCCATACGGATCTGCCATAACCGGGAACCCATCCGCAGTGCCATAGAAATTCTGCCTCATCGCTTTTAAATAGGAGAATTCATATTCATATGCCGTATCGGTTTTAGTGGGGCAAAGATAGGCACCGCCTGCAAAATCATCCCAGGCATACACCATAACCGCACTGAAATCTTTTGGCTTATTTGTGGTTTCAACAGCCTTTTTTATATGCGCAACCAACTCATCCGGTGTTGCCGCGGCAACATAATCAGATTCCGCTCCCGTCCTTGAATAACGAACGGACGTTGTCTTATCCGAAGCATATTTTTTCATGGTCACTTCAATAGGATTCGCGGCCAAAACTCTCTTGTCAAAACCGGTCACTACATTGGGAACGACATTGCTTTCCGCACTT
>URTC01000180.1 GCA_900550765.1 uncultured Clostridia bacterium
GGATAATCGGATCTAAAGGATATTCTTTCAAAACCAGGTCAGAAACATCGTCCTCTAAGCGGATATAGCACAATGCCATTTCCGCATACTGCTCAATGCGGAACAATTCTGAAAGCAATTCCCGATTTTCCTGAATATCACTGGCTTGTAAAATCAATTGCATCACGGCAATCGGTGCTTTGATCTGATGCACCCATGCGGCATAATATTCCTCCTTTTCTTTTTTTTGCTGCCGATACAGCGTAAGCCTTTTACGCATCTCACGCCCTAAACAGGCAAGAAGCTCCGTATAATCCTGTTCAATCAGCCCCTCTGCCTCAGGCAGTTCCTCGGCAAGAACACAAATATCATTTTTCATTTTCTGCAGCATTTTATGTTTTTTTACGAATCTCCAAAACCCGATCAAAAATAAAACTGCTGAAAAAAACACACATAAAAGAAGAGGATATCCTACAGCCTTCCAACCAATGCCATAAAGATAGAACAAAACAAAAAAAATCACCGCGCACACCACTGCCCAAAGCAGGAAATTTCTGCAATGCCGGAGATAATAAAAAAATATAGTCGCATCTTTTTTCATCTATAGTTCTCCTCCGATAAGATATCCTACGCCGGTCTTAGTCGCAATAAAATTTTCAAGCCCGATCCCCTCTAATTTTTTACGGAGTCTGGCCACATTCACATTCAATGTATTCTCTTCCACATAACAATCTGTCTCCCACAGGCGGATCATCAGTGTCTCCCGGCTTACGATCATTCCCTTATTCTCCAATAATGTAGTTAGAATACGAAATTCATTTTTACTGAGCTCTAATTTCTTATCCTGATACATAAGACTGGCATCATTTAAATTAAGCACCGCTCCTTTATGCTCCAGCACCGGAATTTTACCGGCCATATCATACGTCCGCCGGAGCAGCGCCTGGATTTTTGCCATAAGCACATTTAATTCAAATTGCTTGGCAATAAAATCATCTCCCCCCATGTTCATAGCCATAACAATATTCATATTATCCGATGCCGAAGAAATAAACATAATGTGCACATTAGAGATCTTCAGCAATTCGCTGCACCAGTAATATCCGTTATAAAACGGCAACATAACATCTACCAGCACCAAATCCGGATTAAACTGCATAAAAAAAGAAACAATATTTTGAAAATCCATTACAAACGCCGCCTGATGCCCCCAGGCTTCCATCTGTTTTTTCATGGCTTCTGCCATAGAAAGATCATCTTCTATAATCATAATCCTATACATAAAACAACTCCCTTTCCATTGCACTTGAATAAATTTATTATAGCACAAATACAAATTGGAATCAAAGCGCTGCACGCGGTATAAAATTTTTATGCCCACAGCAAAAACCCCCTGTATTTTTTACAGAGGGTGAGATACAAGTACCATTTTATTTTTTCCAATACGCCCTTGTAGGAAGCCAGCAGGCATATTTAGAACGTTCATCCCAGGTCTTTCCGGCGGAAGAATAATCAATAACCGTAAACGGCTCACCATGGTTCTGTGGAACTGAAAACTCCACAATCGTATCGAACGCTGCTTTATGCGAAGGCTTCAGCTCTACAGTACCATCTCCATCAAAGCAGATATCTACCGCCTCGTCTACAGTACCGTCCAGCTGTGCATCACGGGCAAGAATCAACGGACCGCGGCGCAGCGCAATATGAAATTTTGCCTCCGGCGTTTCCTCCACTACCCTGGGTACAATATAGTTCTGCATCCACTGAATATCTACAAAAATAACATCTCTGGGATTGGAAACCGGCTTTATAACCTTTGTGCGCATATCCAGTTCCAGCACGATAGTATCATCGTTCTTCCAGGTACGCTTTACCGATACGTATCCGGCAGATCCCTCTACCGCCTGCCCGTTGACAGTAAGTGCAGTTTTTTTACTCCAGACCGGAATCCGCAGCTGAATATTAAAATTCTCCTCCTGTGCAAGCTTTATCTTGATCTCCACGCGCCCCTGAACGGGATATCCGGTTACAGTATGCAAAATCACTTTCTGCCCAGAAGGCGTGAATGTTTCCACTATACCGGGAATATACAGGTTCAGCACAATACCGTCCTTGGACAGCATAGAAGCAATTTTAGCAATCATTCCGGTCCCGGCAGCGCCGATGCAAGCGCAGCACCCGTAATAATGATGATCCGGCATTACCTTCAGTCCGCCGATACCGCGGCCGCGGGTATTGGGCAAAAGAGAGCTGTAACTGTCAAACGGCAGAGGCTCCAATACGGCATCAGGGTACCGGTCAAGTATAAATTTATCTGTATTTCCATGTGTATTCACTGCCCCAAGATACGCGTTATACAGTGACTGCTCAAAACAATCGGCAAAAGCGGCTTCACCTGATACCGCTAAAAGCTGCAGACAGAATTTCATCCAGGTAACGGTAACGCAGGTCTCCTGCATAATGCCCGAATACGCGGTATCCGTCTGCCGGGCAGCAGCATGATCCAAATACTCGTGCGTACAACCCGCGCTGCCGATAATCGTAATATCTGTTTTCATCAAACGGCGGCCGAAGTTCAGCACAGCCGTTTTATATTTTTCAATTCCCGTGGCACGATAATATTCCAATAATCCTTCAAAGCAGGAAATCAACTCATAGGCTTTTGTAATCGGATACTGGTATGGATCCGTTTTATCCGCATAGGCCAGTTCAAACACATTGGCAATGCTGGTACCGCCCTCCTCTACGATATACCGGGCAAAATCAAGATATTTTTTTTCTCCCGTTAAATCAAACAGTCGAACCACCGGCTCCAGCAAAGAAGAAGAATTTAACCCGCGCCAATAGTTTGTACTCTCCGTAATCGGCAGTTTTCCCTCCTGCCGCGGGCCGATTTTTGCCATAATCGCATCTGTTTGGGCACACATAGAGGCAAGAATCCGCTCCTTCAGCCCCTCATCTTTGCAGATCTCTATAAAATACTGCATCCCCAGCAGCACATATTTACGGCACCATAGATCCCAGCCATCCAGTTCCTCCTCTTCCGCATAAGTAGAAATTCTGCCTGCTCCATCAATTGTATCAAGCATATCTTCTACCGTTTGACAAAGGAGTGTATACAGCTCTTCATTTTGAGTATAAGCGTAGGTAAATGCCGCCCCGCGCATCATTTTTACCCAATATTACCCCCGCCAGCCATTATCTGATGTATCGGAAAAAACGCGGGACTGTTAAACAAAACGTTTACAAAACACTGCAACGAGCAGCTGGACTTTTTCAATATACCGAATGGTCTGATCTAAATGCCCTTGGAACTGTGCTTTTGCATTTTCGTCAATAAAAAATACATCGGTATCAATACGCTTAGCATTTACCGAACCCTTAGGATATAACGTTTCCACTATTCTATTCATTCTGACATCCTTTCTTTTATCACACTGCCGCATAGCGGTCATATTAAAATCATTCTATATTCTTCCGGATCTCCTCTATCAGCCGCGGATCCGTACCTTCCGGCATAAAGCTGACGGTTTTTGCACTTTTTCCGGTAAAAAACCGATACCACACCAGTCCGGCGGCATACCGGCCGTAATCGAAAGAAAGATGAAATCCGTCGCGCGTTAAAGGCATACCGCCTTTTTCTAAGCAAAACTCTCTTACGCCGCGCAGCTTTTGAATCACATCGCCGACGCCGATAACAGGAAGCGAATACTTTTGTGCAAAATCGCCTGTTACCCGCACAATTTCCCTGTACATAGTTTCCTGGCTGCAGTCATAGTGCAGAAAACCGCCGTGCGTACAGCCCGGATCATAAGCCCAGGTTCTGTGAAAAGCGATTTTTACATCCTTTTTTAACTGCCGAATATATCCAAGTATATCGCCCATATAGGGTTCATAGGTTTCTTCTCTTCCCGCCAGATGGCTCACCTGCTGCACAGTAATCCAATCCCAGTCCTCTCGCAGAATCGCCTGACGAATTGAAATATCCTCCAAATTCTGTGCAGCTGCTTCATAGGCATACAGCGGTGCATCCGCGGCAATATTATTCCAATGCATCTCCAAACTGCATCCGCCGATATAACAATTCCTCGAAAAAATCTGCCCCTGGGCAATTTCCTCCAAATACCGCGTGGCATCCTGTGAAAAACTGTTGCCGATACTTAATACTTTAATCATAAATTCTCTCCTTTTTTATAAGCACGGAGTAAACCTATAATGAACAGCACTGCTTCGATCTAACTGCCAAAATACGCGTCAACCCCGTCGGCAATCCCCCTTGCCGCAGCAAGTGCAAAACCATCCTCCGCCATAGCGAGATCATCTTCCGAATTGCTCATATACCCCATCTCCAGTGTTGAAGAAGGTACCTTACACCAATTGATTCCCGTCATCGTATCGGTTTCCCAAATGGCACTGCCCTTTTTTTGAGGGATCTGTGTTTCCTGACAATATCCCTGCAAAATCATTTCCGAAAGCCTTCTGCTGGACTCATACTGCTGTGTATAAGGATTGGCACTGCTCTGGCATACCATCATAGCTCCTCTGACCGATGGATCCTCAGAGCCGTTTGCATGAATCCGCAAAAAAATATCGGCACCAACGGCATTAGCCATTTCTGC
>URTC01000181.1 GCA_900550765.1 uncultured Clostridia bacterium
CGGTTTACGCTTTTCTCTCCCTCCGTCAAAACGCACGTTTTACCGCCTCCCTCTGCCGAGGGAGGCTTGATACAGGAATTGGATTTGACATGTATCAAACGCTATGAAACCATGTTAAATACGCTTTTACAGGAAGAGGAAAAAACAAATATTTAACCTGTTTTTCAACGAAAAAACCAAAATGGGTATATAATGCTTTTACAGTGAAATGCTCTTTCGCTGTTTTTTACGTTTTCCCAAGATTTTAAAAAAGCTCATCCAACAGAATATAATACCGAAGTGTTTCAAAATCCGGCGTGATATGCAATGCAGAAAACAACAGCGTATCCTCAAAAGAATAGACCGGTCCGCCCCAGCGTCCGGCTGCATTATCCCGCAGACTGCGCCAGCACAGTGCAATATCCTGATACGGATCAGCAAGGCCGCTGCGCCCGACATCAATAAAGCCCTCAAAGTGTTTTCCTGCAAAAAAGAGATTTGGCAAACAAAAATCTCCGTGAGACAACACCAGCTTTTCCTGCGGTTTATGCGCTTTCAGCCATTCCAATAGTTCTGCCGGTCCTGCGAATCCATTGACGCCAAAAGTACCCGGCTCGGTATCCTGTATATCGCATAACCCCATTTTTACACGCTGTTCCGCCTGCGCCAGCTTTTCTTCCGCGGTATTGACGTACGGGCATCCTTCAGCGGGCACACTCCACAGCATTTGCAGTGCTTCTGCCAGCATGTACGTTAATTCTTCGGAATTTTCTAAATACTCCCGGCTGCAGGCCATCTTTCCCCGAAGCCGGCTCATCAGTAAATATCCCTTTCCCTCCTGCTCAGCCCAGCACAGCACACGGGGAACCGGAAGCTTTTCCGAAAGCCAAAGCAGCATCTCATACTCCCGCTTTATCTCTCCGGCACAGTCGCCGATCTTCAATACGGCATGATCATATAAAAGAACCTCTGCACCGGATTTTCCTATCGTATCCGCCGTATACTCCTTGCCTTTTACCTCCCGTGCAATAGAAGGGGGAAAATCAATTTTATTTTTCATTGTTCTATGTCCCTGTTGTTTCAGCCAAATTTTTATCACCAAACTATGCGGCAGCAGTTTTACCAGCAGTACCTGGCATCGAATAAGAAAGCCGTGTATCGAAACCTGCTTTCCTTTATGCATATCCTTCATAGCCGTTTTCACCACGTCCGCCGCTTTATAAATCTTGTAAAAATACGTTACAGCTTTATCATCGGCAGTCTCTGCGCGACTGAAAAACTCCGTTTCCACCCACCCGGGGCAGACCGCCATAACATGTATCCCCCGGCCTTTAAGCTCGGCATTCAGCCCCCGGGAATAGCTCAGTACAAAGGCCTTAGTAGCGGCATATACCGTTAAATACGGCACGGGCTGAAAAGCCGAAAGCGATCCCAGCTGAACGATATGCCCTCCTCTGACCATATACGGCAAAGTGTGCTGCGTAAGATTCACCAGCGCACTGCAGTTTAAATCGATCATCCCCTGGCTTTCTTCGGGGGGAATCACATCTGTATGCCCAAATTTACCGTATCCGGCGCAATTTACCAAGATTTTTACTTGTGGTTTTTCACTTTTCAGCAACAGCGCATACTCTTCTAAACATTCCTGACGGGTCAAATCAGCGGTAATGACCTTCAGCGGAAGCGAAAGTTCTTTTTTTAATTCCTCTAACCGCTGCGTACGGCGCGCAATCACCCATAGTTCCTCTAATCCCTCATTTTTTGCCAGGGCAAGCACAAATTCCCTGCCCATTCCCGAAGAAGCTCCGGTCACGATTCCTATCATTTTGTCATCCCCCTGTATTTATTACACTATTGTATCATAATTCTTTCCCTTTGAAAACAATGATAAACCGCAGCCGGTCGTTTTTATAAAACAGAGCAGCAGCCTCAAACCAAAAATCCGGTTGCTCAAATCCGGCTTGTGTAGTAAAATGAAATTATCCGCTTTTAAGCGAAAAAACATCACCGGAAAGGAGAGCTGAAGCTTGCCCCTTCAGCAAAAGAACTTGAAGCCAAAGCTTTTACGCATCACGGCCATCCTGCTTGCCATGCTGTTGATGCTTTCTTCTGCAGTGCTTCTGATTTTGCGGCTGCACCCAGATCTCGACCTGATCCTAATCCAGACCACTGTAAAACGAAAAGCCGTATCTTTTGAAAAAGCAGACCTTCCTCTGCAGGAATACTCTCTTACACAGCTTTGCCAGGCAAAAAACTGCATCTTTAATCAGGCATTGATGCTGATCAATGAGGAGTTTCTCCTGCCGGAAGATTTCTCTCCGGAAGTCACCGAATATAAGAACACCGGCGTTATCATGAATTCCTGCGTAATTCCTGCCTACACACGCCTTTCTGCAGATATCCTGCAGAAATACAAAAAAAAGCTGCTGATCAAAAGCTCTTTCCGCACCGAAGAAGAACAAAAGGATACCGAAGGCATCGAGGGCTTCGTTGCCCAGCCAGGGGCCAGCGAACATCAGGCCGGTTTGGCGCTGGATGTATACGTCCCCTATTTTGCCGGCAGTGCCTTCCCCAAAACCGATGCGGGCAGGTTTATCAACCTGGAAAGCTGGCGCTACGGTTTTATCATGCGGTATCCCTTTGATAAAACAGATATTACCCATATCGGCTACGAGCCTTGGCACATCCGGTATACCGGCCAGCCGCATGCGGAAATTATCTATAAAAACAGCCTTACCTTGGAGGAATATATCCTACAAATGGAAGAAAACGTCCTCTATACTTCCTGCGGATACTGGATTACCCGCCAAAGAGGAGATCGGTTTCAGTTGCCTGAAAATTTTCAAACAGTTACGGTTTCGCCGGATAACACCGGCTGCTTCATCTTTACGATGCTGCCGGCAGGCTAAAAATCCATTGCAAAAATACCGCTTTTATTATAGAATAAAAACAGCATACGGAAAGGAAATAAAATAATGAACAAATTTATCATCGAAACCTCTGCGCGCCATATCCATGTAACAAAAGAGCATCTTGCAATTTTATTTGGCGAAGGCCACACCCTGCCCCCCAAAAAAGAACTTTCACAGCCTGGACAGTTCGCCTGTGAGGAACGGGTAACGATTGTCGGACCCAAAAAAGAGCTGGCCGGCGTCAGTATTTTAGGTCCCGTACGCTCTGCTACACAGGTAGAGCTTTCCGCTACCGACGCCCGTTCGATCGGCCTGAGCATCGATATCCGAGAATCGGGCGATATCGCCGGTACGCCAGGCTGCCGCATTATAGGCCCCTGCGGGGAAATTGAGATTACTCAAGGCGTTATCGTTGCCAAACGCCATATTCATATGACGCCCGCCGATGCCGAAGCATTCGGCGTTGCAGATAAGCAAATCGTTTCCGTAAAGGCGGAAAGTGCCGTACGCTCCTGCGTTTTTGAAGATGTGGTAGTGCGCGTCAGCGAGAAATTTGCCCTTGCCATGCACATTGATACAGATGAAAGCAACGCGGCCTTCGGCGTAAAAGAAGGGTATATCGTAAAATAACAACCCCCGGTTTTTGTAAAACAGAATTCAGCCACAGCTGCCCTTGCTGTGGCTGTTTTATCGCCTTGACGCTATCCTTTCTATCGAAGATCCGTGAAATTAAAAAGCAAAGGCTTTAAAAGAACAAACAGAGTCTCTTAAGAAAGGCCACAAAGAGTTTAAATATGCTGTAGAAACGCAGTTTAGGAGAGGTATTTTCTATTACAGCAATACGCTTATGCGTTAAATACACTCCCCTCCTCGCCGCAGGCTTGGCAGCTCGCTCTTCAGAGAGAGCCTATCAACAGCTTAGAACAAGCAAGTTTTTATATCAATAAATTTTATCTGTGATTTACTCAGCCATGTATGCTCAAAAAATTTAAATATGCCGTATATAAATGCCTCCCTCTGCCGAGGGAGGCGGCAAAACGTAGTTTTGACGGAAGGAGAGGTATTCTCTATTACAGCAATACGCTTATGCGTTAAATACTCTCCCCGCCTCGCTGCAGGCTTGACAGCTCTTTTCAAAGAAAGAAAAAACGTCCGTCTAAAAAAAGACGGACGTTTGCTTTTAATATTCAAAACTGCCTTCAAACACCAGGTGGGCGCTGCCGGTCAAATATACGGTTTCATCCGTATAATGAACGATCAGCTCTCCGCCCTTAACCTTTACGGTAATGTCCTCGCCTTTTTTGCAAAAGCCGCTCTTCACCGCGGCGGCTACGGCCGCACAGGCTCCGGTGCCGCAGGCAAAGGTTTCTCCGTTTCCGCGTTCAAACACGCGTATTTTTAGCGTTGTGGCATTTACAAAGCGCACGAACTCCGTATTCACACGTTCGGGAAAGATCGGTGCATTCTCAAAAAGCGGGCCCAGCGTATCGATATCCAAAATATCCAGCCGCTCGCAAAATACCACGCAATGCGGATTTCCCATGGAAACACAGGTAATACGGTATTCTGCACCGGCAATTTCGGCAGGATAGTCAACAGCCTCTTCACAGGGCAGCAGCGCGGGCAAATCGCCAAGGGCAAAGCTGGCCGCCCCCATATCCACGGTAGCGGAGG
>URTC01000182.1 GCA_900550765.1 uncultured Clostridia bacterium
CCTTCACGCGGCGTTGCTGGGTCAGGCTTTCGCCCATTGCCCAATATTCCCCACTGCTGCCTCCCGTAGGAGTCTGGACCGTGTCTCAGTTCCAGTGTGGCCGATCACCCTCTCAGGTCGGCTACCCATCGTTGCCTTGGTAGGCTTTTACCCTGCCAACCAGCTAATGGGACGCGAGCCCATCCTGTACCGATAAATCTTTGACCCCTCCACCATGCGGTGCTGTGGTCTTATGCGGTATTAGCAGCCGTTTCCAGCTGTTATCCCCCTGTACAGGCCAGGTTGCTCACGCGTTACTCACCCGTCCGCCGCTCAGTCATTCTAAAAGCAAGCTTTCAGAATGCTTCGCTCGACTTGCATGTATTAGGCACGCCGCCAGCGTTCGTCCTGAGCCAGGATCAAACTCTTTTGTTTAATCTTGACTCTTTAATCTTACTTATTCTTCGTTATCCGTTTGGAATTAACTTTGTGGTTCAAAACATTTTGTCTTGTTTTGACCTCTCGTTCTTCTCATCACTATGCACTTTTCAAGGAGCTTTTCCTCTGCCGCCGTGGCCCCCGGCCACAGTCGGCTTGCTTATAATATCAAACTTGCTCCCTTTTGTCAACTCTTTTTTGCCCTTTTTTTGCTATTATTTTTTTACTCTTTCTCCTTGTATATCCTCTTCCTTTCCCGTACTATATATAGTCTTAACAAACAAAAAAAAGGGGCGTCCCGCCCCATGATTTAAAAGAGATTTCTTCTATTCTTTTTAAAGCTGGCTGATTTTTCTGTTTGCATCGGCCGTATTGCGCGAAAGCTTTGTTTTGAGCTTATTGATTTTTTCATCATGGCTGCGCGAAAGCGCCGCCTCCTCCTGAGCGGCCTGCTGCTCAAGCTTATTCTTTTCATTTCCGGCAATACTGGAAACATCAATTTTCTGTGCCGCAAGCTCGCTCTCCAAGCCGATTCTGTTTTTACGCAGTGCCTGAGAAAGCTTCTGCTTTTTATAAAGATACTCCGCATCGGCCGATGCTTTATCCGTTTGATAATCCTCCCGAGCACGCTGTATATCGATTTGATATTCCTGTTTTTTTGCCGCCGCCTGCTGCTGTTTCTTTTCCTGTTCTGCCTCTTCTTCATCGGCCTTTTCCTCCAGCACCTGTGCCACGGAAAGAATGATCCGGGATCCTTTTTTTATTTTTCCCGTTTTGTAAGCAGGATTGTTCTTTACCAGCTGGTTGTAATCCGTACCGGTTTTTTCCGCAATTTCCTGCAACGTTTCACCGCCCTGGGCGGTATAAAGCTGACTTGTCAAACTTCTCACCCCAAATCAACAATTTTTGTAAGGATTTCTCCTGAAGAAATGCTTCCGCCTTCTGCGGTTACAGTCACCGTTAAGGTATTGACTCCCTTTTTAATTTCCGGGCAAACGGCTGCCGAAGCACTGCCGGCGGCATGATCCAGCAAAAGCGTGCTGCCGTTTACGGTGATACTCACCGCTGCGGAAGCTGAATTTTTTAAATAATAGCTGACATAAAGCCCCTGGTGCGCTTTCCATCCAAGAAAGCTCTGCGTCACAACCGCCGCACTGCTGCCGGCGGCAACTGTGCCGACACTGTACTTTTTTACGGTGCTTAACGCGGCGGAATTTTCAATCCATCGAAGTCTCCGTTCACTTTTAAATTGATCCGCAATTTTTTGCATACGTCCTCCTAAGAAACAAAATCTCTTTCGGCAGTATAGATAATGGTAAAAGGCGAAACCGAAAAATCACTGCCCGCTATATTTTTTACCAAAAATCCGATCAAATGCCCTTTCAGCGCAAACGGAAGCTTATAATGCTTTTCTTCCGCGCTCAGCGTCACCGTGCGGACCTGTTCCTTTTCGTCAGCAAAGACCGTAATTTGGATCGCTCCGTCTCCGCGGGCGGAAAAATGAAGTTCCGTTATGGTTTTGCAGGCATGCGCAAGGCCAAAATCATTTTTAGGGCTGTACCAATACCCCTGAATTGCGCCGGAAGTTGCCAGCCTCGCTCCTGCGCCCCACTCTGCGACCACTGTAGTTTCGGTAAACGCCGTCAGCAGCTTTTCCGTATTGCGATCCCGGCAGACTACCAAGGAAGCGACCTCCGGTCCGGCAAAGATCTGCCATTGCCGATACACCATATTATATATCAGCAATCCGCTTTGCCCTGCTTGACGGTGAAAGCTCAGGTAATAACAATTTTTAAAATAAATACTGCATTCCTTACAGCAAAGGACGCTGTTTTCCTCAAAAAAGCCTTTCAGGGCATTGCTGATACAGGAAACCCCGCCGCCGCTGCAGCTGTAGACCCCGTAGCGGGTGGCAAACAGCACACAATCGCCGCAAACGGCAATGCTGCCGCGGAGAATTTCACTATCGGAAAAAAAGAGATTCTCCACCGTAAAATCACTTTGCACCGAAAGCGTGTTCACCGCCACAATGCCATATCGGCAAAACACCAGCAGCGTATCAAAAAAAGAAACAATATCAATCGCGCTGCCGATGGTATCGGTAATATCGATATATCCGCCCGCCTCCTCTGACGCGGTAAAATCGCTCGGATCGCCGATTTTGGAAAACCAAATGCGCTGAGGATATTCCGGATCGCCGATACCAAACATCCGGGAAAAGTGCATCGCTGTCTTTTCCATATGCGGCTTTACTGCCGAGGAGATCAGTGTATAGCTGCCGTCCTCAGTATAGACATAAGGCCCGCACTTCGGTCCGCCCAGCAGCGCACAGTTATTTTTGCCGGATCGATACTGTGTAAAATACGTATACTCCCATCCGGTAATGCCCTCTGTACAGGAAACGGCCTCCGCCTGCACTTTGGAAAGCTCGGCATTATAAACAAAACGGTAAAGATTTCCGTCTGCCGCTGTATAATAAAGATTTTTATATCCTTCGGTCTCAGATGACGCGGCCTGAAACTCAAACAGTCCCACGATTTCTTCGGGAAGTTGGCGCAGCAGCACCTCCTGTCCGTTATCTTTTTTCCATTTTACGATATCAAACCCTTTCGCCCGTCTGAGTCTGCCGCCCTCGGTTACTACATTTTCCGCTTTAGGGCTTTCCTCCAGGGGCATAATGCTGTCGTCGTCACGCATATTCAAGCCCTTAAATCCATCCATCCGGGCCGCATACTCCTGCTGGGACGAAAGCGTTTCAAGCCTGCGCAGGGTAAGCATCAGCGCCACCTCCCGGCCGGCAGTGTAAAACCGGAACGGACTTCCTTTACATTATCCACAACATTGCGATAGCGGCTGTCCCATACGGCGGCCTCGGCGTGAAGATGCCGGATACTGCAGTAAAGAGATGCAGCAAAATAAATATACGCATACGGATCTACCTGTGCAAAGGGAATCACCGGTTCATCCTCGTCCTCCTCCATCGGCACGGGAAGATAATAGTATTCTACTATTACCTTTTGTATATTTTCACACACATGGATAAAATCCTTACCGGCCCAGGCGCCAACCCGCAGGCCGTTCCATTTTACGCTCTTCAATCCTACAAAGCACTCGCTCAGCTCAGCAATGGGAATTTTCCCTTTGCACACGCACATTTCCTCTGCCGCTGCCGGTCGCCATTTATCCCTTGCAACCGTCATATAAGCGGTATTGACCGCATGCTTGAGCTGCCCTAAAAAAACCTCGTCGTCCTCTGTTTCCTTCTCCAGCAATTCAGCGGTACGTGCAATCATCTCTCCAAAATTCATCGTTTTCTCCCCCCAAACGCCTCCACAGCCTCCCCTGCCGTATCCTTCATTGCGTTGATGCGGCGCTCTTGAAGCAGGCTGTTTTCTCTTTCCATCTCTTCCAAAACTTCTTTTGCCCGGGCGCTTCGGTACCGCTGTACAAAGCTGACTGCTCTGGCATCCAGGCAGGGATACGGGAGCTCTAAGCAGAAGCTCCCGTCTGCCTGGGCGCAGGAATGTACCTCAAATTTACCCGTTATCCTGTTTAGCAGAATAAAATATGTGTGATCGATCTGCTGTATCCTGTTTAAAACATCCAAGGTATCGCTGAAAACAGGAATATATTTTTCTGTGTATACCCCCGGTTGAGCCATAAAAAACACCTCTGCGCCGTATGGATTTTTATTTTTCAGTAATGCCCGTAAGTTTTGCCTGGCCGCAGGGCATACCGCAGATCAGGTTTGCGTATTTTACCAGCGTTGCCGTATACGCCGCTTTATTCGCCAGCTGCTTCAGCACATTGCCGCTGTCGCCTTCAAGCCAGCGCCAGTCGCAAAGCTGATGCATATCAAACACCTTGGTATCCAAAAGATACATTGTCCCGTCCGGGCAGTAGCGGTCGGCCACCACGGGAATTCCCGAATAGCTGATCGTTTTAAAGCCGCCCTCTAATTCTACGGGACTGATGTTGCGCTTGGAAGTCTCCAAATATTCCTGATACGCCCGGCGCACGCCATAGGAACAGGTGATAAAATCAATCTGTCCGCCGCTTTTTTCCTCTGCCTTCCAGCCGTTTTCGAGCGCTTCTTTCCAGATCGATTTTTTCTGATAAGCCTGCGTAAGATAATTG
>URTC01000183.1 GCA_900550765.1 uncultured Clostridia bacterium
TGCCTCCAAATTCATTACGATTTCCAAAACAAAAATGCTGCACCTCATCTTTCTTTTTATGACAGCCGTTCTTGGAATCGGCTTTATGCTTGCCCTTCCCCTGCAGCTAATTCCTGACGAAATGGTGCACTATATGCGTGCCTACGATATTGCCGACGGAAATTTCATTGCTGCGGCCGATGCAAACGGTGAAGTCATTCGGGAATTTCCAAGAAATTTATTTATAAGGGGAAATAATTATCAGGAATATTTTTCCCAAAGCAGCAGCCGACTAGATTACAAAAATATGATAGAAGAACATTATACCTCCGCAGCGCTCTATTCTCCCCTGAGCTATCTTCCGCAGGCACTTGGTATTTTAATTGCTCGGCTTTTTACCGATAATGCGATGGCTGTGTTCTATATTGCCAGAATTTTTAATTTTGCTTTCGGCACCGGTCTGGTCTATTTTGCGATCAAGCTGATTCCTTTTGGCAAGTTTACCGTATTTGCCATTGCCTTAATGCCGATGTTCCTCCAACAGCAAATCTCTCTTTCCGCGGATGTTATTACCAATTCGCTGGCGCTGTTTTCCGTAGCGCTGGCACTGAAAATCTCTCATGAAAAATGTAAGCACCCTAAACGGTATTTAGCTCTGCTTTCAGTATGCTTAATTATGATGACGATGTGTAAGATCGTATACTTTCTGTTTATTCTACTTATTTTCACAGTCCCTTCCGGGCTGTTTCAAAACAAAAGAAATGCTTGGATCTTTAAATTCTCTATCTTGCTGGCAGCATTAGTGGTAAATATCTTATGGATGGCAGCTTCTTCCCGATATTTTATAGAATTCCAAGATGGAGTAAATATCACTGAGCAAATAAAATTTGTTCTTTCCAATCCCATTACATATCTGTGGCTGCTGCTCAAGACCTTTATCGATGTCTTCCCCAACATGTTTTTAACCATGATCGGCGCCGCACTCGGTCCGCTGAGTATCGGTTCCCAGTGGGAATATCTTACTTATGTAGGGATTTTCATCATTGCCGTATGCGTTGTATGTGATAATCAGCGCATTCAAAAAAGTTTTAAATTTACACAGTTTTTAATTTTTGCCGGCACAGCGCTTTTGATCTGCTCCGCCCTTTATGCACAGTGGACGCCCGTGGGCGTTTCCCGAATCGAGGGTCTGCAGGGCCGGTATTTTATCCCCATCATCTTGCCGTTTGCCCTGTTTGTGCCGCAGCTGCTTCCGCTGAAAAATACAAAAAGCACTGACAACGCCGCGGAGCTCTCTCTGCCCGCGATTGAGACTACCGGCAAACATAAAATGCTGGTGATCCTGATGCTGTTTGCCGATTTTATCGCACTTTCAGATATTATATGCTATTTTTGTTAATGGAATAAAAAAGGAGATTTTCTCATGCTGTACGTATTAGCTTGTATCTACGTCATTCTTTCCTGCTCGGGGCTTATTCTATTTAAACTCGGCAGCAGCGCGGGCCTGAGCATCGGTTTTTCCCAAGGGTTTTTAAACATGAAGCTCAGCGGGCTCTCTTTGTTAGGAATGCTCTGCTACATCACCAGCTTTCTTTTATATCTGGTGCTGGTATCTAAATTTGACTTAAGCCGCATCTATCCTATCACCACCGGCGTAATCTTTGTAGGCGTTATGATCGCCTCCGCCGTAGTCCTGCATGAAAACATCAGCTGGGTGCAGATCATCGGCAGTGCACTGATCCTCATCGGTGTGGTCATGCTAAGCCTGAAGCGGTAATTTTCCGCCTAAACAAAAAAAACGGGGCTTTGCCCCGTTTTTTACGATTAAAAAATGATATTTCCCCTTCATTTTGATAAAACCGGAAAAACACGCAGAAATGTAAAACGTCTTTTTCACCGCCTGCCCCCTTGTAGGGATACTGCAGAGCGATATTTTCGTACGTTTAAACATCTTTATTTCATCTTTTTCCGCAGTTTTTCGAGCGTCCTGCTCTCGATACGGGAGATCTGCACCTGAGAAATTCCCATCAGCTGGGCAATACGCGCCTGTGTATAATTTTTATAGTACCGCAAAAGAATGATCTGCCTCTCCCGCTCCTCCAACTGTTCCAGACACTGACGCAAGGCAAGTCTATCCCAAATAGCAGCGCGCTCACTTTTATCCTCTAAAAGATCCATAGCGGTAGCGCCGCCGTCTTCATACGAAGGCTCATCCAAAGAGGCACAGGTATTCATGCTTTCAAGGGCAAACAGCACTTCTTCCAGCTCACAGTTAAGTTCCTGTGCAATTTCCAGCGTACCTTGCTCCCGCCCCAGCTTCAGGCAAAGCTGCTGATGACAGTAACGGATTTTCTGCTGCATTTCCTTTAGGGAACGCGGCATTTTTACTGGATTATTATCCCGGATAAACCGCTTGATCTCCCCATGAATCATCGGCACGGCATAGGTGGAAAAGCGCACATCAAACTGTGTATTAAAGCCCGATATCGCTTTTAACAATCCCATATTTCCAATTTGATATAAATCGTCTGTTTCCACACCTCTATCTTTAAATCTACGAATAATGCTCCAAATAAGGCCCTTATTTTTCTCTATTAGCTGCTCCATTATGTCTTCATTACCATTTTGAGCTTTAATAATATCTCTTAAGTCATTATTAAAGTCCTCTTCGTTTTCAACATTATTCACTAGAATACCTCCTGCTATAAAAATAAATTCCTCACTTTGCTATGTATTTACTATTTTTATGTGTTTGCACATTCTTTACTTTCTATAGTATTGGTATTTTCAGCCTTTTTTATTTTCTTTTTCATTATAATTTTGGTTCCAATTCCGACAACAGAACTAATTTCTACTTCATCCATAAAGCTTTCCATAACCATAAATCCCATACCAGAGCGTGTTCCATCCCCGCAGGTAGTATAAAAAGGCTGCCGTGCTTTTTCCACATCTTCAATTCCGGTACCGTCGTCAATAATCTCGATCCGCACCCACTCTCCATCTACATTAATTTTCATCTCAATAATGCCTGCCGTATCGCGATAGCCGTGTACAATGGCATTGGTAACAGCTTCACTCACGGCGGTTTTGATATCGGCCAGTTCGTTGATCGTAGGATTCAGCGGCGCCAGAAAAGCCGATACCGCGATGCGCGCAAAGCTCTCGTTTACCGATTGGGACTCAAATTTTATATTGACGCTGTTTTTCATCGCTGCTCCTCCTTTCTGTTTTCGGCATTACCGAATAAATACCCGACATTTTCAGCAATCGGTCGATACTGTCGGCAGGCGAAGCTATGTAAAGCTTTCTTGTCGCAAAAAGTTTATACCGCCCCAATAGCACCCCAATGCCGCTGCTGTCCATAAACGTCAGTCCGCTCATATCAAATATAATGACCTCGGCGCCGCTTTTCAAAATCTCAGTATCCAGTTTTCGCCGGATGGATTCGGCGCTGTGGTGATCCAGCTCCCCCTCCAGTTTCAAAACTAACTCCATAGTCTTCATCTCCTTAAAAAATAATTCTATCCGGCATAAGCTTTTCCTTGCACGAATAATGACATTAAAATTCTATTTTTGGAAAATACCCAAAAACAAAAAATTTCCTCTGTGAAAAACAAAGGAAATTTTTTTATACATCCTTTAAGCTATTCCGGAACTATCTTTTTCTGCTCATCCCATTAAGCCCAGGTTTGTGCAAGATCACACCAATTCTGTTGGGAATCTTCCGCTATATATTCGTTAATATAATCAGCAACCTCCCGGTACAGCCAGGCGCCTGTCCGCTTATAATCACTGCAGAATAAGTAAATATACAAGAAGAACGGCCCGTTCTGTTAAATCATCGTCGTACCGTATGCCATGCCCGCCGCCTCGGCAAAGCCCGTAAGATCCGCGCCCCCCAGCTCCTTCCACTGCGGCGCCGTCATAAAACTGCCGTCCTCCAGCAAAAAGCAAGGAGCGCTTTCCACATTCATTCCTATCTTTTCTTCTGTAAGCAGCTGTTTTTCAGTATATGTTCCGCCATAAGCCGAATACGAAGCCCGAAAGCCCCAGCGGTCAAGCTTTTCCACGCCCCCCTGAAAAACGGCGTTTTCGGGCAGAGAAATACGGCCGCTGAACGCACGGGATAAATCCGCCTGTGAAATCTGGGGGGAAGCGTTCAAATACGCATATGTCTGAAAGGCCAACACGGTCAAAAGAGCTGCCAACAGAAGCAGGGCAACCGCCCATAACGCCATCTTAAAACGCTTTTTTTCCATCTTACTTCTCCTATCCTTAAGGCGCCGGATACCAGCCGGTTGTCTGTCCTTCCCAGTTCTGCTTTCCGTCATATTCCCAAACAACATGGTTCAGGAACTGCACCATGTCCTCATAGAGGGCTTTACACCCGCCTGTATCTTTTGGATTGCTGCAGGAAGTAAAAATATAGAGAAAAAACGGCCCGTTCTGATATTTGATTTCCGCCTGATACGGCATTTCCTTTTCCCATTCCTACTGCAGTTCGATATGTGAAGGGCTTTAGCCGCCCATGTTTACCGTGCGCAGAATCCAGTTCGGCACGGTAGCCAGA
>URTC01000184.1 GCA_900550765.1 uncultured Clostridia bacterium
TCCAATACGCTGCTTTTAAAGGAAACGCAGCATGTTCTGGAAACGGAAATTTTGCCGGATGAAAAAATACTGGAACCATTGACCGCTTATGTGAACGCACGGTTCGATAAGGAGCTTGAAGATATTGCATATAACTAAATTTTGGCAAATAAAAAATTTTTATATTTTTTGTATAACTTTTCAAAAACCGTTAAGAATAATAACAGATTCTTAAAGGGAGGTGAAACGAATATGGCAAAGTCTGATGCAAAAACAGCTCTTGAGAACATGAAGTACGAAGTAGCTAACAGCCTTGGTGTTAACATGAAAAAGGGCTACAACGGCGATCTTTCCTCAAAGGATAATGGCCGTGTAGGTGGCGAAATGGTACGCAGAATGGTTGAACAGTATGAGCAGAACAATAAGTAATTGTGAATTGCTTAAAATAAAGCAGGGCAAATAAGCCCTGCTTTGTTTTATAAAGAAGAGGCAGCTGTTCAAAGACTTTGATTTTTGAGTTCCTTCATGATATAATAAACAAACTGCTGTTTTATAAGCGGGAATATGGTTGAAGGATCTTTGAAAAAGATATGATATTGATTATTGCGGAGAAGCCGAGGCTGGCACGGAATATTGCGGCGGGAATTGGTAAAATGGCGCGTCGTGACGGTTATTGGGAAGGGGACGGCTATCTCGTTACTTGGGCTTTTGGACATCTTTTTTCCCTTTGCGATATTGAAGATTATGCCCCGACGGCTTCGGGGCGCTGGACAATGGAAAATTTGCCGTGTTTTCCAGAAACGTTTCGGTTTCAGCTGAGGAAAAATGCGAAAAAAGAGACGGATGATGGGGTAAAAAAGCAGTTTGAAACAATAGCAGCGCTGTGCGCACGGGAGGACGTTAAAACAATTGTAAATGCTGGCGATGCGGACAGGGAGGGGGAGATCATTGTACGTTTATGCATTGAAAAGGCAAATGTTAAAAAAGAGGTTCTGCGGCTTTGGCTGCCCGATCAGACCGAGCAGACTGTGGCTAAAGCGCTTACTGAGATGAAGAGTGAGACCGAGTATGATAATCTGGCAAATGAGGGATTTGCAAGAACTTATATTGACTGGCTTTACGGTGTGAATCTCACGCGGTATGCTACCCTGAAAACAGGAGTGCTTTTGCGGGTGGGACGGGTGATTATTCCCATTGTAAAGGCGATTTATGACCGGGATATGGCAATTAAGAATTTTGTGCCGGATACGTATTATACGATAAAGAGTGCGTGTGAAACTCGGGGCCATGTGCTTGAACTTATCAGTAAAGTAAGGTTTGCCAAAAATGAAAGAGAAAAAGCGGAAGAATTATGCCGGCAGTATAATGCCTGTCGGGCTTTTGTAAAAGAGGTAAAATCCAAAAAAGAAATCATTAAACCGGGAAAGCTGTATTCTTTATCTAAATTGCAGAACTTTTTGGGTAAAACATATAAAATGCCTATGGAAAAAAGTTTGCAGATTGTACAAAAACTTTACGAAAGCGGATATCTTACTTATCCGCGGACCAATTCGGAATATTTGGCTACGGCGGAAAAAGATAAAATCCGTCAGATCCTTTCTGTCGTGGCAAAATTAGGTTATACGGTTGCCTTTAAGGAAAACAAGACGATTTTTGACGACGCAAAGATCGAAGCACATTCCGCCATCACTCCTACCTATAAAATTCCTCAAAAGGAAAGTCTTTCTCAAGAAGAGCATCAGGTATATTCAGCGGTTATGCGCCGTTTTGCCGCAGTGTTCTGTGCAGAGGATTGTATTGCCCGAAAGACGGAAATGACTGTAACCGTGGGAGATCTGGAGGAGTTCACACTGAAAGGAACGGTAATCCTGCAGTCCGGCTGGACAAAATATGAAGATTCCTCTCAAAAAGATAAGCTTTTACCGGAATTGAAAAAGGGTGATGAAGTAGCGATTGCTTTTGCACCGCATGAAAGAGAGACCAGCCCGCCGAAGCATTATACGATCGAAACACTGAATAATTATCTGAAGAATCCTTTTCGGGAGGAGAAAAATAGTGCGGATGAAAATGATGAAGAGGATTATAGAGCGATATTTGAAGGCCTGGAGCTGGGAACGGAAGCTACCAGGACTGGCATTATAGATAACGCGATCAAAAGCGGCTATATTCAGCTGAAGAAGGATGTCTATTCCTTCCTGACGCTGGGAGAATATCTTATCGAGTCCTTGACCTATATGGAGATTTCTATGGATAAATATAAAACGTCGCAAATGGGGCGCATTTTAAAGCAGATCTATAAAGGACAGGCAACGGTGACATATGGTGTACAGCAGGCCCAGAAAGAAATTGCCCGAGTTTTTGAAAGAAAGTAACGGCCGATTGAAGAGGATACTTTTAACGGCTTTTATATGGATGTAGTGGGAAAATGCCCTTTGTGCGGACGCGATGTGATAAAAAGCCGGTATGGATATTCCTGTACGGGATACCGCGAGGGCTGCCGTTTCAGTATCCATGGTGTTATCTGCCGGCGGGTCATTTCTTTGAGTAATGCGAGGCTGTTGCTAGAAACAGGGCGGACCTCTAAGATACAGGGGTTTATTTCTAAAACAGGAAAGAGCTTTGATGCAGTGCTAAAGTTGGAAAACGGAAAAGTCAGCTTTGATTTTTAGAGGATGAAATGTAAATAGCGGGGAATCTTTTGCTGGATAAAATAAAAAAATAAATATTAGGCAAAAAAACGGAAGCTTCGACATATATTTTAAGGAATGAACGGAGGGTAAAATATATGATGTGGCTTCTTGCTCTTTTATCGAAATTTCCTTTTTTTATCGGACACATAAGCAATAAAAATTCCTTTCCCAGACCTTTATCTAAAACAGATGAAAAGCTTTATATCCAAAAATGCATACAGGGAGATCTAACCGCCCGGGATAAATTAATAGAGCATAATATGCGTCTGGTCGCACATATTGCCAAAAAATATACTTCCAGCGGCCGCGACAGTGATGATTTGATTTCTATCGGCTCTATTGGTTTGATAAAGGCAATCGCTTCTTACAGTCCGGAGAAAAGTACACATTTGGCAACGTATGCTTCACGGTGTATAGAAAATGAAATTTTAATGCATCTGCGTGCAACAAAGCGCCAGCGCGGAGAAATTTCCCTTCAAGAACCCATTGGCACCGATAAAGAGGGAAACGAGGTATCGCTGATTGATATCCTTCGCAGCGGAGAACTGGAAATCAGTGATAATGTGGAAACAAAGATGCAGATCAGAGAACTGCTGGAAAAAATGGAGCGGATATTGGGAAAGCGGGAGCAAAGGGTTTTGATTCTTCGGTTTGGCTTGGGAGGAAAGGAACCGCTTACCCAGAGGGAAGTGGCAAAAATATTGAATATTTCACGATCTTATGTGAGCAGAATAGAAAAATCTGCCATAGAAAAATTAAAGAGCTGAGGATTGTGTTATTTATTTCATTTACAGCACGCAATCTTTTCAAAAAGATACGGTAAAATATAAATAAACTCTTGATTGACAATATAGTATACATTCCATATAATTTTAAAGGAGATTTTTCTATGAGAGATAAATTTATAAAATTTATGTACGGCCGTTACGGAATGGATCTTATGGGAAAGGATATGCTCGTGCTTGCATTGCTTTTTTCCCTGATTGGCATGGTGCTGAATCTTTTTCGAGTAGGCTGGTATTCACTGCCTTTTTCTGTACTTAGTCTGTTACTGTTGATTTTTGTGATTTATCGGACGTTTTCCCGTAATATCAATAAGCGGGTTCTGGAGAACCATCGGTATTTAAATAAAACAGCAAAGCTGCGGAACTGGTTTCGGTTTCAAAAAACCAGGTTTCAGGACAGAAAAACTTACCGCTATGTAAAATGCCCTAAATGTAAAAATTATTCGCGGGTTCCCAAGGGAAAAGGAAAAGTAAAAATTACCTGCCGCAGTTGTAAAGCACAATTTGAAAGGAATGTATAATGTTTTTACAGAAGGTGAATTTTAAAGAGCACGATACTCGGGTGAAAAAATATATTTTACCTCAAAAAATTCTGAAAACAACAGGAAAAGTAGAGGGGAAAGAACTGCTTTTGCATTGCAGCGAACGTCAGGTATTTTTACAGGAAAAAGTCTTGGCTTCGCTGACCACTACTGCGGAGAAGAAGGCCGGAATTTTATTTGATTTTGGATTTGAATTCAGCGGTGGGGCTTTGCTTAGCATTCATACTGTATCTGGCAGTGAGGAAGCGGTAATCCGGCTTTCTTTTGGGGAATCTGCAAATGAGGCATTGGCTGCGTTGGGAGAAAAAGGAGCCTGCAATGATCATAGCCCGAGAGATTTTTCTTTTTGTGCAAAGAATTTTTCAGTAAATGAACTCGGCAGTACGGGATTCCGTTTTTTATATGTAGAACTGCTGACGGCTTGTACTGTTACGCTAAAGGCAGTACAGGGCGTGTTTTGCTATCAGCCGCTGGAATATTACGGAAGTTTTGAGTGCAGCGATCC
>URTC01000185.1 GCA_900550765.1 uncultured Clostridia bacterium
TGAAGGATACGGCCCGGCCGGCGTTGCCGTGATTGTGGAAATCGTAACGGATAATCGAAATCGTACCGCGGGAGAAATTCGCCATATCTTTGACAAGGCGGGCGGTTCCATGGGCGCTACAGGCTGCGTATCTTGGATGTTTGACAAAAAGGGTGTGATCGTTATCGCCAAAGAGGGCAATATCGATGAGGAAACCTTGATGATGAGCGCACTTGATGCCGGGGCAGAGGATTTTATGCCTGTGGAGGATACCTTTGAAATCTATACCGCACCGGAGGATTTTTCAGCTGTGCGCAAAGCGTTGGAGGATGCGGGATATGACTTTTTAGAGGCACAGACGGATATGGTGCCGCAGAATACCGTTGCAGTCAGCGGCGAGAATGTGCTGAAGAAAATTTATTGGATGCTGGATCAGTTTGACGAACATGATGATGTGCAGAATGTGTATCATAATGCAGAACTTCCCGAGGAAGAAGAGGAAGAATAATTTTTATAAGCTATGGCAAGAAAGAGCCATAGCTTATTTCGTTAAGTCCGGAGTGCAGACGCATAAGGTATTTACGGTTGCAGCAGCCATGTTTTTTACAGATTGCAGATCCGGAATTTTCAATTATCATAAAAGGTATACGTGCTGTATGTAAGTTCCTATAGGCGGTCATTTATACGACTCTTGAAAGCATAGGCAGTATTAACATTTTATAATATATTGATGTTTGTTATGCAGCAGGAAAAGAATGGTGTCGATCGCTTCCAGCTGCGGGGATCCAAGCAGAATGACTTTGTTGATCCTCTCTTTGGCTTTTTCACTCTTTAACATATGGGAGGCAATCAATCCGCCCATGCTGTGCGCAAGGAGGATCACATCGTCATAGGTATTCACTTTCTCTTTCAGTAACGTTCCCGAAACAGAAATCGGCTGTCTCCAATCGTAGCCGAAAAAGAGAACATCTCGTTCGGATCCGTATACATCGTTTAACGCATGATACAGACTTTTGTAAATTTCATAAGCACCATAGGAATCAGTATTGTCTATTACGGCATCATTCACATTACAGGCAGAGAAAGTCATTTCTTGAAGAGCTTTGAGATAGTCTTCAGCTCTGCTGAATACTTGTTCTTTATTCATTGGCGGCCAGATTTGTGTTCCGGCAGGAAGCTGGGTTTGGCCGGCAGTTGAAAGGAGTTTTGTTCCCATAGCATCAGGAACGAGTATGATCGCTTTTTTTGCGTATACGCGGAGCTGATAGGTTGCCTGAAAGCCTCCGTCGACAGTCGTTGCCGTAATGACAGCAGTACCTTCGGACAACGTTTCTATACTTCCGGTGGAATATTCAACAGTTGCTACTTGCGGATTACTGCTGTGCCAGAGTACTGACTGATTAGTCGCTTCTTTAGGAAAGACAGTAACGATTGGTTTGGTTGACATTCCTATCCGAAGTGTTTGTTCTGCGGGATACATAGTAATGCCGGTTACTTTTTCAGGAGCTGTTACGGTGATCTGGCAGCAGCCTCTTTTGCCGCTGCCGTCAGTAGCTGTGGCGCAGATAGTAGCCGTGCCCGGACGGCCGCCGTGGATAGATCCGCTGGTGGGGTGAACAATGGCAATGCTGGGATCGCTGCTGCTCCAGGTCACACAGGGACAGCTGGCGTCGGAAGGGCAGACTTCCGCGCGGACGTTGTGATACCACTCTCCGGTTTTTATGGCTATCCTGCCCGGATAGACGTTTACCGAATTGACATATATCATATTTTTTTCCTCCTATTATACAAGATTTTTACTGCAGATATTAATACTTGTATTGTTTTTGTGGTTGATAAAATTTTAGTTTCACGGATATTGTAGCAGTTAACCCGGTCAATTTCTGTCCGGTTTATAAAAAATATCCGCGCATCTTTTTAGAAGCGCGGATTGCCAGAATTTATTTAACCATTTTGGGAGTAACTCGTTAGATTGTCTTTGTGTTCATTATTGTTATCCGATATAATCTCCGTTTCATCGTTGGTATACAGGCTGTCGTCTTTTGAATCAATACAGGTCCATTGAATATGCTCCGGATCATCAAAATCAAATTTACATACATAAATCAGAGATAAGCCATATTTTTTACTAAATTGTTTTAAATCCAAAATACAATAAGCATTTTCTTTAAATGTGTTTGTAGAAACCTGATGCTTTTTTTCTTTAGATAAAGGCTCCTCTTCTCTGCGTACCGTCAGTAATGCATTGATGATTTCCTGATCTTTAAGAATTAAATCGGGGGTGCCTCTTTTATACGGATTCGTAAAGATCCATATTTCATGTATATTATATCGCAAAATAGGCTCTTCCGCGTCTTTTTTTAAATAATACTGTTCAATTACGTTTTGCAGTGTAGCTTCTGTTCGGCAGATATAGTCATCGGCAGGAAGATTGCTCATAGAATTTATATTTACGAAGTAACTTAATTTATTTAAATCTTTTCCTATATAATTTAGGTCTTTAGAATCGTCTTCTTTTTGGAGATATCCTTTTAATTCAATATAATCATTTTTAATATCAAACTTAACTTCTTCCTCAAAGCCACGGCAGCCCACAGAACATACAAAGATACTGATTAAGAGCACGCACAAAAGTTTTTTCATATTCAATTCCTCCTATTATCATTGATAAAATATAAAAATTATTCTGTGTTTTCATTATCGAAATCTGTTGGATCCTCGTCTACTCCATCCGGCAGGTGAAAACCACCATTGATCAAACTCTGTGTAAATTCAAACAACGCAGGATTTACAGCAGGATTTGCAAGCGGTGTATGCTCTGATATCACAAAAAATGTTTTCTGTGGATATAAATCATTCATTGTTGCACTGTAATATAAAACCGTTCCATCACCGTTTCCTGTATCCGTTGGTATATAAGAGTGGGAGATACTCTCCCAATACGTATAAGTTTTAAGCGTTCTATACCCTTGGCCTGCAATATAATACGTATTCACATTTGCTGTAATGTGTGTATTGCCGTTCCATAAAAGGTCATGGCTTGCCGTTGCTGCATCAAACAGGTTCATATTAAAAGAACCGATTAAACCGTATCCTTTAGCCTCCGGGAGCCATTGTCTTGTTTCCTCAAAAGTTTCACATTTATTTTCTATTGCAAGAAGAATCTGAATAGAAAAATAGAAACGGTTCCCTAATGAAAAAAACTGTTTTGTAGGCAGTAATTCGTACAATGCCGGCAGATTAACAGCCAATTCCTGTAATAAGGCTGTTAAAAATGCTTTTACAGGCACCTGAAAAGCTGAGGGGATAGTTTTCAATACCTCATTAAGTATGGAATGCTCGCCGTGTGACAGTAAAGGAACGGTATCGATCGACCCCAAATACGGTGTTCCCAGTGTAACTAATTTGTTGATTTTGCATCTTGCAGTTGTGTTTCGCAGCATATGCGATGCTACTAAACCACCCATACTATGCGCTATGATGAACACCTCGTCATAAGTATTGACTTTTTCCGCCAGCAGCGAGCCGGATACGGAATTGGGCTTTCTCCAGTCGTAGCCGAAGAACAGCACATCCCGGTCGGCTCCGTACGTATTGATTAGCATCAGATATAGGTTTTTGTATGTTTCAAAAGAACCGTAGGTATCGGTATTGTCTACGACGATATCATAAGCGCTGCTGCCGTCATCATTGCAGGCAAGAGACTCTAACTTTTTGAGAGCATCGATATATCCTTGTGCACTATCAAACTCTTGCTCCGGTTCCAACGGCGGCCAGATTTGTGTTCCGGCGGGAAAAGCGTTATTGGCAGAGTTCAGCTTCAATTTTGTTCCCATAATGCCGGGCACGATGATGATCGCCTTTTTTGCATATACATGGATTTGACAGCTTGCCTGGAAGCCGCCGCTGGCGGTAGCGGTAATTACCGCGGTTCCTTCAGAGAGCGCCCGTATTATTCCCGAATAATAGCCTACCGATACAACGTCAGGATTACTGCTGCACCAGGAGATGGAACGGTTGGTAGCGTTTGCCGGTGAAAGCACGGCTTCCAGCTGTTTGGTTTCTCCTATGCGGATGCTCTGCTCCTGCGGACATAGGGTAATCCCGGTTACATGAACCGGCGGAATTACGGTGATCTGGCAGCAGCCCCTCTTGCCGCTGCCATCTTGCGCCGTAGCGTAAATCGTAGCTGTTCCCGCGTGCTTTGCCGCAACAAACCCGCTGGTTGGGTTTACCGTAGCAATATACTCATTACTGCTGGACCAACATACCTCTTTGTTTGTTGCGTGGTTGGGATATACCGTTTCCCGCAAAAACACCGATTCACCAACCGCCAGTGTTTTGCACGCAGGCTCTACGGTAATCAGTACCACCAGGTAATTTTCCGTTACATTCACATAACATTTTGCTTCGGTTCCGCTGCCGTCGGCCGCAGCGGCTGTAATCAACGCCGAGCACATTTTATGCGCGTATACCCTTCCACAGCTTACCGTAGACACCTCCGTGTTGCTGCTG
>URTC01000186.1 GCA_900550765.1 uncultured Clostridia bacterium
GGATGATATTGGTCTTGTCCAGGCGGTACTCCACCTTACCGGCCTTGATCTCGTTGACGGCCTTGGTCACGTCCATGGTGACGGTGCCGGCCTTGGGGGAGGGCATCAGGCCCTTGGGGCCCAGCACCTTACCCAGACGGCCCACAACGCCCATCATGTCGGGAGAAGCGACGACCACATCGAAATCGAACCAGTTTTCACCCTGGATTTTTGCTACTAAGTCAGCCTCACCAACGTAATCTGCACCAGCAGCCTTTGCTTCGTCAGCCTTAGGACCCTTAGCGAATACCAAACCCTTTGAAGTCTTACCTGTACCATGCGGAAGTACAATAGCACCTCTGACCTGTTGGTCAGCGTGTCTTGAGTCAACACCAAGTCTGATGTGAGCCTCTACAGTTTCATCAAACTTAGCCTTAGCCGTCTGCAAGCAAAGTGCGATAGCCTCTTCCGGCTCATATAATTTCTGCGAATCAATAAGCTTTGCGCTATCCTGATATTTTTTTCCTCTTTTCATTTTTTACCTCCCTGTGGTACTAACGGTGCGCATTTTACGCCCCTCCCACTGAATTTATGGCTTCTATTTAGTCAACCACGGTTACGCCCATGCTGCGCGCAGTTCCGGCAATCATTGCCATGGCTGCTTCAACATCCGCGGCATTTAAATCCGGCATTTTCAGCTCAGCAATCTCTTTCAGCTGTGCCTTGGTGATCTGTGCTACCTTATTCTTATTCGGCACACCGGAGCCGCTCTCGATCTTGCAGGCTTTCTTAATGAGAACAGCCGCAGGCGGAGTTTTGGTAATAAAGGAGAAAGATCTGTCCTGATAAATGGTGATCACACAGGGAATGACCAACCCAGCGTCCTTAGCGGTACGCTCATTGAATTCCTTGCAGAAACCCGCGATATTGATGCCGTGAGGACCCAATACCGAACCTACCGGAGGAGCCGGCGTGGCTTTTCCCGCAGAAATCTGCAATTTTACGATACCTGTAATTTTTTTAGCCATAATTACACCTCCTAAAAAAGTGCATGTGGTTATACGGATACATTACAAGAATTTTGTATCCTCCCACCCCGTCCGGTTAGCCAGCCGGACAGTATATAATTCACACCCCAAAGAGCATGGATCATACTTTTTTTACCTGGATAAAATCCAATTCCACCGTAGTATCACGGTTAAAAATAGAAACGAGGACGCGTACCTTCTGATGGACCGTATCCACCTCCTGTACCACCCCTTGAAAATTCTCCAAAGGGCCGGAAACGATATCTACATAATCTCCGACAGCAATATCCATCTTAACACGAACATCTTCAATTCCCATCCTGCGGACTTCTTCGTTAGTCAAAGGAATCGGTACTTTAGAACCCGGCCCTACAAAACCGGTAACTCCACGGGTGTTGCGGATAAGATAGAGTGTCTGCTTGGTCATGATCATTTTAATCATTACATAACTGGGAAAAAGCTTATGCTGCACCACTCTGCGCCGCTCGTTTTTTACCTCCATGACTTCTTCAACGGGAATTTTTACTTCAAAAATATAGTCCTGCAGGCCCATATTTTCTACCATTTTATTAATGCTGTCCAGCACTTTGTTTTCGTAACCGGAATAGGTATGAATCACATACCATTTACCTTCATTTTCAGCAATATTACTCATAGCCTCAGCCTCCGATGCCGAACCAGCCGGCCAGCACGCTCGGAAGCTTTTCAGGATCGCTTATATAATTGATAAGCGCAGTAACGCCCAAATCCATTACAAACAACAAAACGGCGCTGACGGCAACAAAGAGAACAACGCAGGCTGAATACGTGCGCAAATCCTCCTTGGTAGGCCAAGTAACCTTTTTCAGTTCGGATACCATATCACCAAAGGGATGCTTTCTTTCTTTCTTCTTTTTTACTTTTTTCTTTTTGTCGCCTTTTTCGGGCTTGTCGGGCTTGTCAACTACCGCGGCCTTTTCTACTGCCGTCTTTTCGTTATTTTCTGACATAATTCATCACACCTTTAATAATTAAGATTATTTCGTCTCTTTGTGCAAGGTATGTTTCTTGCAGAATCTGCAATACTTTTGAAGCTCGATACGCTCGGCATTATTCTTTTTATTCTTCATAGTATCATAATTTCTATTCTTGCACTCTGTGCACGCAAGAGTAATCTTGGTTCTCTGTCCTACTGCCATCTTCAGCACCTCCCAAAAATAAAACAAACTACTCCAATGTTAAGCTTTATTAAATTATCATATTTTCGCTTGTCTGTCAATTGTTATTTGTATATTTTGTAAAAAAATTTCTATTTTCCGCTTTTCAAACGGGAAATCGTCTTTCTTAACTTTTTCCGCATAGACTCTGCAAAACGAAAAAGCCTGTGCCAGAACGGTTTAAAGACAAGATCAAACTCGCCAATCATCTCCGTGGCTTCACCCGCAAAACCTTTTTTGAATTTATACAGTCCGTATATCGGATTATTCTCATCCTCAATAATTCCGGGAACACCGCGCAGGTCATAAACCGTACATCCATTTTCCAAACTCCAGCGGATCATTTCCCATTGAATCAAATAATTAGGCATATAATTTCTGTATTTATTTCCCGATGCGCCATAAAGATACAAGCATTTGTTTCCGTAAAGCCCTGCCATTGTTCCGGAAACACATTCCATATGCTCTTCATCTTCTCCTGCGTACGCTAAAAATAACCTGCAGTATTTTCCCAGGCAATCATACATTCTGTAAAAATAATCAATATCTCTGATTACAAAGCCGTCACGCTCACCGGTAGTTTTCATCAACTCAAAAAATACGGGAATATCCTCACGAGTCCCGATTTTAATTTTTACGCCTTTTTTCTGCGCCACCCGAATATTATAACGGGTTTTATGATGAAATCCTTTCAGCAGTTCCTCTTCGGTTTTATTTTCCAGATCTACCCGCATCAAAAAGCGCGCCTGCACGCCTTCCAAATTATAATAATCATTTTTCAGAGTATATCCCAATTTCTTCATAATACGGGCATATTCATGATCATCAGCAGGAGTATCCGTATCAATTTTCAGGGTCATTGCGCTGTATTTCTTTGCAAGCTCTTTTGCTCCATCCGTGATTTTTTTCAGCATTTCCTCATCATGAAGATCACAGATTGGCCCCCGGGGAGCATACATAAAAGTACAGGGAAACATCGGAATCTTTCGAATCAAGATACTTAAGGTTCCGGATATTTTTCCCTCTTCGTTCCGAACAATCACAAATTCATTTGTCCAAGCCGATTTTACTTGTCCCCACTCTGCCGACTGCAGAATATGGCTGCGGGGATGTTTGGTGGTAAATTCAGTATATTCCTCCCAAAGCTGCGGTGTCATTTTCATGGTTTAATCCTCTCTGGTAATATTCATTTTCAAAAGTAAATCTTCTTCTTTTTGTCGCATAACCGCTTTTTCTTCTTCCGTCATATGATCATATCCCAAAAGATGCAAAATTCCGTGCACACACAAATAGGCAGCCTCCCGTTTACAGCTATGGCCGTATTCCGCTGCCTGTTCTTTCAACTGCGGCAATGAAATCACAATATCCCCCAGCATGCCACAACCCGTTTCCGGATTCAAAAACGGCTCTTCTTCTCCCGAGATCTCCCAAAGGGGGAACGAGAGTACGTCAGTTTTGCTGTCAATATGCCTGTATTGGGCATTAAGCGCTCTGATTTGTTCATTATCCGTAAGCGTAACCGTCAGTTCAAAATCATCGCGTCCCGTCTCTTCTCTTACCGCTGTTTCTGCAACCTCTTTCAGTAAACCGGCATATTCCGCACTCTCCTGAGTTTCTAATGCATCAATGATCTCCACTTTCAAGCTTCTTTTTCTCCTGTTCTGCATATTTGATCCTTGTATGATACATTGCGGCCAAGGTAGCAGCAAACGAATGCTTAATCGTATTAATATAACTCAAAGAAAGATCACATTCATCCATACGCGCCTTGAACATTATATCAATCTGCGCCCATATCACATCGTTAGTCTTTTCATCCAGCGAACGCACCGAGGCTTCCACACAATCGGCAAGCAAAATGATGCCGGCCTCCTTGGTTTGGGGATTCGGCCCCGGATACCGAAAATCATTGATATCAGTATCCGGATCGATTTCTTTGGCTTTATTGTAAAAATATAAAACAGCGGAAGTGCCATGATGCTGTTGAATCACATCGATAATCTCCCGGGGCAGCTTATTGGCCTTGGCCATCTGTACGCCTTCGGTAATATGCGCAAAAATCATACGGGCGCTTTCATAGGGGGAAAGCGTACTGTGAAAATTCTGCGATTCCGCCGTTTGATTTTCGGTATAACATTCCGGCATACGCATCTTACCGATATCGTGATATAAATAAGCAGCCCTCTCCATCATCTCGTTTGCCCCGATATCCTTCTCTGAATTTTCTGACAATTCGGCAACTTCAATTGAATGCTTATTCGTGCCTGTAT
>URTC01000187.1 GCA_900550765.1 uncultured Clostridia bacterium
CCAACACGACGCTCTTCCGATCTCTGTGCCGTACCTAGGGTAACGATCAAATTTTTTATTATACAATCCTTTGAAGCCACGATATTCCCGCTGAGCGGCTCTTGAGGCTTTAAACTTTTATCTTCCTTTATGTATACATCCACAACTGCGCCTTTTACCGAAATAGACGACCAAAGAATATCCTCCTGCCCGGAGGTAAGCATTTTTTCAGCCTCTCCGATTCGCCCGGCAACGGCACTGTGCCAGTCAAGCAAGCCATACTCCCGCAACATTTGCTCGATTTGCTCTGGCCGGCTGCTTCCCGTTACCCGAATCTCCCATGTGCGCTGTGAAGCTGCAATCATTGCCGAAAAAGCATGAATCATCCCCAAGAACAGAGCATTTCTGCGATTTTTTGCTCTCTCCGTATTAGAAACGCCCTTGCGTCCGATAAGCGCAGTCTTATAACTTTGCTCAGGAATCAGCCGGTACAATTTTTTTAGATCGCTCCGTAAAACATCTGCTTCAATACAAGCATACTCCGTGCGGATCACGTTTTCCAAAACAATCCCATTTTCCGCAGCCATATTCAGCAGGCTCTCCAGGGAAAGACCGGTAACTCTTACGCGTGCCTTCCCTAATATAAAACTATTTCTTATTAATTTTACCATATCTACGCCCTCAGGTCAAATATTCTATCGATAAAATTATTCCTTTTATCTTCAAACAGTAGCCATCAAGTTCTTCAATCATCAGCTCGCTTCCATTGATTGCAAGCAACCGCTTATCTTTCCATACTTTAATACATTCTTGCTTCATATCTGCAATACCGGTATGATTTTCAATCATAACATAGCGGTCATCCCAAAGGGATATCCGCATAATTCCCTGAACACTTTCAGCCGGCAAACCGCTTTTGTGCATCAAATTACCGCCGTCCAAAAACATAAAAAACACCTCTCTTGCCAATTATATGAGTGATGCCCTCATAAAATACCGGTGCAAAAGAACCGCATTTTTCCCTGCCGATTTTTTAATAAAAAAAACAGGAAGCTACAACTGTAACTTCCCGTTTTATTCTTACACAGACCTGCACAAAAGCAGACAAAAATCAATACTTGCGTTTTCTGGCTGCCTCTGCCTTTTTCTTTCTTTTTACGCTGGGTTTTTCGTAATGCTCTCTCTTGCGAACTTCCGCCAACACTCCGGCGCGGGCACACTTACGTTTAAAGCGTTTGAGTGCATTTTCTAATGATTCATTTTCACCAACATGAATTTCTGACATCAATATCCCTCCCCTCGGTTTTGGATCTAACACGAGAGTATCTTTCTCATATCACACGGGTGATTATATCAAACAACACAGTAAACTGTCAAACACTTTTGACATTTTTTTTGAAAAATTATCCTCCCCCTGATTTTGCAGAAAAACGGCTGCATGCAAAACGGTTGTGATAAAAAATTTTTAATGGTATAATTAAAATATTCTAAAATATACAAATCAAAAGGAGCTCCTATTGTGAAAAAGACGGTTATTTTCGACCTTGACGGTACACTGACCGATTCCGCCCCCGGCATTATAAACGCTATAGAATATGTAAGAATACAGGAAGGACTGCCGCAGCTAACAGCTTCACAGCTGCGCTCCTGCATCGGCCCTCCTCTTTCCGACAGTTTTTCCCGCCTGTGGGGTGTGGACCAGAAAACAGCGCAGTATTTTATAAAAAGATACCGGGAATATTACAAGAAAGAGGGCATCTTTGAAAACAGCCTATATCCCGGAGTGCGGGAAATGCTTGCTGCACTTACAGCCCAAAATATTGAATGCCGTATTTGTTCGGCCAAACCGGAACCAATGGTGTTTACAGTAATTGAGCATTTCGGCATCCGAAACAATTTTACGGAAATCATCGGTGCAAAAAGCGAAGCAGCTTTCCCCGGCAAGGGAAAACTCCTGGCTGATATGCTTGCCAAACATCCGGCACGGGCGATCATGGCCGGCGATAGAAAAGACGATGTTCAGGGAGCCGGATACAACAAAATCCCCTGTATCGGCGCACTTTGGGGTTATGGAGGAAAAGAGGAACTGCTGCAGGCCGGAGCCGAATTTTTTGCAGATTATCCGGCGGAAATTCCCCAAATTGCCGCAGCGGTTTTCCGTTGACAAGTTCCGCCATATATAATAGAATATAAAAACAGTAAAATGGAAACGGCGATTTTTCGCTGAGAAACGGAGTTTTTTATGGCAGCACCTTATGATCATTTAACGGTAGAAAAAAAGTGGCAGGACATTTGGGAAAACGAACATGCCTTTTCGGCCGACGATTCCGATAGAACCAAACCCAAATTTTACGGGCTGATAGAATTTCCTTATCCTTCCGGTGCAGGCCTTCACGTAGGTCATCCGCGCTCTAACACAGCTCTTGATATTATTTCCAGAAAGCGCCGCCTGCAGGGCTACAATGTACTCTATCCTATCGGATGGGATGCTTTTGGTCTTCCTACGGAAAACTATGCCATAAAAAATAAAATCCATCCTGAAATCGTTACAAAAAATAATATCGATCACTTCAGAAGTCAGCTCAAAAAGATCGGATTTTCCTTTGACTATTCGCGAGAGGTAAATACGACTGACCCCAGTTATTATAAATGGACACAGTGGATCTTTTTAAAACTGTTTGAAAAAGGCCTGGCCTATAAAAGCGAGATCGCCATCAACTGGTGTACCTCCTGCAATGTAGGGCTTGCCAATGAAGAAGTCGTCGGCGGTGTTTGCGAACGCTGCGGAGGCACCGTCATCCGCAAAACAAAAAGCCAGTGGATGCTGCGGATTACCGATTATGCTCAAAAATTGCTGGAGGGACTTGACGAGGTAGATTTTATCGAAAAAGTAAAGACCCAGCAGCGCAATTGGATCGGCCGCAGTGAGGGGGCATTGGTACAATTCAAAGTTCCCGCTTATCAAAATACGCTTACTGTTTTTACCACGCGGCCAGATACGCTCTTCGGTGCTACTTATATGGTTATTTCACCGGAACATCCGATGATCCAGGCCTTAGGAAATACTATAATAAATTTAAACGAAGTAAAAGCCTATCAGGAAGCCGCACAGCATAAAAGCGATTTTGAGCGTACCGAAACGGCTAAGGAAAAAACTGGTGTTGTGCTGGAGGGTATTTATGCAATAAATCCCGTCAACAGAAAAGAAATACCGATATGGGTATCTGACTATGTACTGATGTCCTACGGTACCGGCGCGATTATGGCAGTTCCCGCTCATGATGAACGCGACTGGGCTTTTGCTAAAAAATTCGGTCTGCCTATTGTAGAGGTAGTTGCCGGCGGAAACGTACAGGAAGAGGCTTTTACTGACATTGCCTCGGGAAAGCTGATAAACAGCGGTTTTTTGGACGGCTTAAATGTACCCGAAGCAAAAAAAGCAATGATCGCCTGGCTAAGTGAAAACGGCATTGGAGAAGCAAAAATCAATTATAAATTGCGCGATTGGGTCTTTTCCCGCCAGCGCTATTGGGGCGAACCAATTCCTCTGGTACACTGTGAAAAATGCGGATGGGTCCCGCTGCCGGAAAGTGAACTGCCCCTAACCCTGCCCCATACAGATGAGTTTATTCCTACTGCCGACGCAGAATCTCCCTTAGCCAAATTAACCGATTGGGTCAACACAACTTGCCCGCACTGCGGCGGTCCTGCCAAAAGGGAAACAGATACTATGCCGCAATGGGCGGGATCTTCCTGGTATTTTATTCGCTACGTTGATCCCCATAACAGCACTTGTATCGCCGATCCGGAAAAGATGCGCTATTGGCTTCCGGTAGACTGGTACAATGGGGGGATGGAACATACTACGCTGCACCTGCTTTATTCCCGCTTCTGGCATAGGTTTTTGTACGATATCGGTATAGTGCCCACCAAGGAGCCCTATCAAAAGCGTACCAGTCACGGAATGATTTTAGGGGAAAACGGTGAAAAAATGAGCAAATCTCGGGGAAACGTCATTAACCCCGACGATATCGTAGAAGAAATCGGTGCTGACGCTTTCAGAATGTACGAGATGTTTATGGGGGCTTTCGATCAGGCGATCCCCTGGTCCACCAAGGGTGCGCGCGGATGCCGCAGATTTTTAGACCGCGTATGGCGTCTTCAGGATATAGTTACAGAGGACAAACCCGTACCTGAGAAGGAACGTGAGGCATTGCTGCACGCAACCGTCAAAAAGGTCTCTGAAGACTATGAAGCCATGAAATTCAACACCGCCATCGCTGCAATGATGACCTATGTAAATGAAATTTACAAATGCGGATCAATCACATCGACAGAGCTGAAAACATTGCTGCTGCTTTTAAATCCTGTATCTCCTCATATAACCGAAGAGATGTGGCAAATCCAGGGCTTTGAAGGGCGCGTATACCAAGCGGTCTGGCCTGTCTGGGATGAAAGCAAGCTCCTGCGTGATGAAATAGAAATCGTT
>URTC01000188.1 GCA_900550765.1 uncultured Clostridia bacterium
TCAATCAGCGCACCAGCTGCGTCTCCATGCCGGGGAGCCGTTTTTTCATAAACAACCGTACTGCATAAATAGTCATGGATTTTTTTCAGGGTATTAAAACGATCTGCGCCTGCACCGATCCCTTTAATTTTTTGTATCATTTGTGCATATTCCTTTTCATAGCTGTCATATCCGCTTTTCACCGCCCATCCACCTATAAAAAATATGGAAACATCGATCTTTCCTTCTAAAGCAGAATACGCTTTTGTAGAAAAGCTCATCGCTATACTGCAGCTCCCGCCGTCTAACCAAAAATATTCAGGATGATCCAGCAAAAACGCATCCATTGCTGTTTGAAGAAAAGCATTGATTGTTTGCGTAATTGCTGACAGTTCACTGCTTTGGGAGACAACGTCTTTTATCTCCGCCCCACTGGAGAGTCCCTTTTTATGCAAAACAAAATGCGTGATGCTCTGGGGAAATCCTATAATTTCAAACTCCTGCTGTCCGGCCGTTACGGCCTCTTCAAAAGCAGAATAAATTATTTTTTCCTCACTGCTCAGTTGTGCATAATAATATTCATTCACCGAATATGTTTCGCTTAATGCATAAATCCGCAAGAAAACCGATAGTAGGAAAAGAACACTGAAAAGAAAAAGCGCAACAATTTTCTTTTTCAAGAAGACCATCCTCACATATTTTTTGAAGCATAATTCCATGCATCACGGCACATTTCTTCAATGCCAAGCTCCGCCTTCCAGCCCAAAAGCTGATAAGCCTTGCTCGCATCGGCATAATTTGCGGCTACATCGCCCGGACGCCGCGGTGCAATATGCACCGGAATTTTTTTACCGCAGGCCTTAGAATAAGCCTCAACAACCTGCAAAACACTGTAGCCATTGCCGGTTCCCAAATTCACCGTTAAAACACCGGTATGTTCTTTTAAATACCGCATAGCCGCTAAGTGTCCTTTAGCCAAATCTACAACGTGAATATAATCCCGCACCCCGGTACCGTCAACAGTATCATAATCGTTGCCAAACACATTAACCTGCGGAAGTTTGCCGACTGCTACCTTACAGATATACGGAACAAGATTATTCGGTATTCCGTTGGGGTTTTCCCCAATCAAACCACTTGGATGCGCACCAATGGGATTAAAGTAGCGAAGCAGCGCCACACGCATTTCCGGATCGGCCTGTGCAATATCTCTTAAAATCTGTTCCTGCATAACTTTCGTCCAGCCGTAGGGATTTGTTGCCGAAGTAGGCATATCCTCCGTCAGCGGAGGCTGATTCTTACAGCCGTACACCGTGGCGGAAGAAGAAAAAACCATACTTTTACAGGAATATTCATTCATCACCTTCAGCAGCGTAAGCGTACCGGAAATATTATTACTGTAATATTCTCTGGGCTTCTCACAGGATTCTCCTACTGCCTTTAAACCCGCAAAATGAATGACACAATCAATGGAATGCTTGTAAAAAACTTCCTTCAGCCCTTTTTCATCGTTAATATCTACCTGATAAAAGATGCATTTTCTTCCTGTTATACGATAAACGTCATCCAGAACCTCCACCTTTGAATTTATAAGGTTATCTACAACAACCACTTCAAAACCGGCATTCAAAAGCTCCACACAGGTATGAGAGCCGATAAATCCGGCGCCGCCGGTAACAAGTATCATTTTCTGTTCCTCCGCACAAAATATTTCTTATTTTATATTATACATGAACGATAGAAAGAACGCAAGGAGAAAGACAGGTACCTTTCCAAATATCTGCCAGATTTCCATACAAAAGTATCGGAAAACAACACAATCTCCAAGGAACGTTTTTATCGGACTATCTTTTTTTTATTTTTAACAGTAATAAACACAGCCTCTGCTACAGCAAACACAGCCATACCCAACATAAGAAATAGGATCACCGTATATCTGCTTTCTTCCGCCTCCGGAAATACAGCCTTTTCATCCGTCAAACCAGGGCTTATACTTGCAGACACCGCCGTCGGTATAGGCATCGGCGAAGGCATAGGAACTGCCGTCGGTTGCGGTGAAGGCGTGATCCAGGGGGCAGGACCGGTATCTATCGGCTCATTTACGGCCGGAACATAGGCTGTTTCCGCAAGCGACGGATACACAAACCGTTTTTCACCACCAAAAATACTGCTGTCCGATCTATGGCTTTCTCTAAACAAATATCCTCCGAAATGTTCATCTTTTACAAAAGAGCCTGTAAGAAAATAATCATAATAAAATACATCCGGCTTATCTACGTCATCCCATGTCACATCTACAGCATACCACTGCTGATCAGGCATTTGTACATAATTCCACATATGAGATTCCCCTTCCTGATCCTGAATACTGTGTCCGCCCACACAAACGCAAGGAATCCCATAATAATCACACGCCATTTTAAAAGCCATTGCATATCCCTGACATACACATTTTCCATCTAAATAAGCTTCCGGTGCAAAAAAGCAACGCAACTCATTTTCTTCATATACAGCATTGTTAATCAGATAGTTATGAATGGCTTTCAGCTTTTCCATCCTTGTACCCGACGCACCGATCTCCCTGATTTTAGCAAGCACCTGTAAATATTCTTCCGCATACAAACACCGGAGTCAACGAGATGAATACTCCCATAATGACCATACTGATAAAAAATTTTTTATATTTCTCATGGATTTACCATCCTTCTTTGTTTTCTTTATTATACCGCAAAAAGATAGTAAATTCAATTTCCTTTTCAGGTTTTAATGTAAAAAAACCAGTGTATCTTCTACACTGGTTTTTTGTTTTTCGATACTTACTTAAGAGTAACGGTTGCGCCAACCTCTTCAAGTTTTGCTTTAAGAGCTTCGGCTTCTTCTTTGGGAGCCCCTTCCTTAAGTGCTTTGGGAGCTGCTTCAACAAGATCCTTCGCATCCTTCAAACCAAGACCGAGAGCTTCCTTAACGGCCTTGATAACGTCCAGCTTTTTCTCACCAAACGACTCAAGCACTACGTCAAACTCCGTCTTTTCCTCGGCTGCTGCAGCAGCACCACCGCCGGCTACCATAACAGGAGCTGCGGCAGATACGCCGAACTCTTCTTCCAACATTGTTACCAACTCAGCAATTTCAAGAATCGTTTTTTCCTTGATTGCTGCAACGATTTCTGCATTTGTCATTTTTTATTCCTCCATTTTTAAAAATTAAGCTTCCATTTTTTCTTTGATTGCATTAAGCGCATACGCAAGATTGCGTACATTGCCCTGAAGCGTCCAGATGAGCTTGACAATAAGTGCATCCTTTCCCGGAAGCTTTGCAAGGGCTTCCTCTTCCTTGGCCGACATAAACTTTCCGTCCATGTACCCGCACTTAATCGGACATTTTTCTGCCTCTTTACCAAACTCATAAACGATTTTGGCCGGGGCAACTACATCATCATAGCCAAACGCAAAAGCATTCGTTCCTTCTAAGAACTCATCCCAGCCTTCAATACCCAATTCTTTTACAGCTCTGGCAACAAGCGTATTCTTATAAACTTTATACTCAACGCCTGCCGCACGGCAAGTTGCACGAAGCCTGGTAACTTCCTCTACCGTAATACCGGTATAGTCCACCATTACAACAGCGCTTGCTTTCGAAAACTTCTCTTTAATCTCTTCATATAGGGCTATTTTGGCATCTTTATTTGCTGACATTCTCTCACCACCTTTATACTGATTCAAAAAAACAACCCCCATATAGACATACGGGGGCAGAAAAGCATTTTTCTGTGCCTCGGCAGGAATTTTAAGCCTTAAAAAGCTCCTGCTGTCTACGGTATACAGAGATTATTTATTTGTATTAATTATATAACGCTATGCACAAACTGTCAAGCATTAAAGCGAATACCGTTTACCTTAATGCCGGGGCCCATCGTAGTAGAAATCGAAACCGACTTCAAATAGGTCCCCTTTGCTGCCGCGGGCTTAGCCTTGATTACAGCATCCATCAATGTTTTAATGTTATCACTGAGCTTTTCTGTTCCAAAGCTGGCCTTGCCGACCGGCACATGAATGATGTTCGTCTTATCTACACGATACTCAACCTTACCGGCTTTAATATCGGCAACGGCTTTAGCCACATCCATGGTAACCGTACCGCTCTTAGGATTGGGCATAAGTCCCTTAGGACCTAATACTTTACCTAAACGGCCCAGCAAACCCATCATATCGGGAGTGGCAACGATAACATCATAATCAAACCAGTTTTCTGTCTGAATTTTCTGTACCATTTCCTCTGCGCCTACAAAATCAGCGCCGGCGGCCTGCGCTGCATCCGCCTTTTCCCCTTTGGCAATAACCAAAACCCGAAGGGTCTTGCCCGTTCCATGCGGAAGCACCACAACACCGCGTACCTGCTGGTCAGCCTGGCGAGAATCTACACCGAGCATTATAGAAAGCTCAACGGTTTCATCAAACATCGCCTTAGCCGTCTGCAAGCAAAGT
>URTC01000189.1 GCA_900550765.1 uncultured Clostridia bacterium
AACAGGCGGTGCGGATTTAGGGGTTCTTTTCGGATATCCCGGAAATTTATTTCTTCCCTTTACCACTGCAAATCTTCCCAGCAATCAATCAGAAGTATCGCGTTTTTTTGATCTATTTCCTATAGGGATCATACTTTCGATACTGGTATTTTTTAAAGATAAAACCAAGGACAAGCTGCTAATGATACTTTGGATCGTTCAGCTTTTCTTAGGAACCTATATAATCTTAGGGTTTCCCGCGGCCTTATCCAAACTAACTCTACTCAGCAATTCACAGGCTCTGCGTGCTGTTATTACAATAGGCTTTATCAATATATTACTTTTGATCCGATCCCTTGCCGTTTCCCAAAAAAGCCTATCGTTCAAGATAGCAATTCCTTTAGCTGCTGTTTTATCCGTTGCTGTCACATATTACAGTAAACGGTATCAATACGGCGATTATTTAAATACATTTTTTATAATAATAACAATATTTGTATTAATTATACTTTTTGCCGCTGCTTTAACATATAAACGAAAGCACATGAATCGTATTTTCTGTATTTCGATCTGTTTTATTATGTTCGTATCCGGCGCTTTTGTAAATCCAATTCGAAAAGGTACAAAAGTTTTAGACGATAACCGTCTTGCACAGGCTGTACAGCAAATTCAAAAAGATAACGGAGGACTTTGGATCGCTGCCGATTCCAATCTGTTTATAGACGGAAATTTCCTTGCTATGAACGGGGCGCCCACGATCAACGCTACCAATACTTACCCCGATCTTGATCTCTGGAAAGAACTCGACCGCTCAGCTGAATTCGAAGAAATAGATAATCGCTATGCACATGTCTTGATTGATATAGTGTTAGACGAGCCTACTTATTTTACATTAGAGACCCCGGATTCTTTTAAAATTCATCTGAATATCAATGACTTGAACCTGCTCGGTGTCGATTATATTATGACCCCTACCGATCTTACTGCAATACAATCCGAAGAATGCAGCTTTACTCTTTTGTTTTTCGAGGACGGAATAACTAGAAAGATCTATAAAGTCAATTATGCAGAGTCCACAGAATAAACGCAAAAAATCACCTGTAAATTTTTTGTAAAACAAACAGCATGAAAACGGTTTGAAGCGTTACACAGTAAAATTCAAGCCGTTTTTTTATCCATAAATGCCTTGACAAAAGCATCAAAACAGTTATAATAGTTCATAGTTTGAACTATTTAAGGAGGTTTTCTTATGCAGATGGATGAAGCACTTCTCACAGCATGGCTGAAAGTCTCGGTGAATCTGCGCAATCATCGCCTGGTATATCACTTACCATATAACCAGGCATTTGTATGCCATTTTATTTACCAAGCGGAACAAAATGATACCTGCATTACGGCAACGCAGCTTTGTGAATATACTGGAATGCTGAAATCACATATTAATAAGATCCTAAATGATCTTACAGAAAAAAATTTAATAAAATTCCGTATTAATCCAACCGACCGACGAGAACGATTTATTTTTTTTACTGAATCAGGAAAAATAATCTACCTGGAAGAAAAAAAGAATTCTATGTCCTTTGCTTCCTATGCTGCTAAGCAATTAGGCCAAGAAGACACACGCCAGGTTATCCGTCTGTTCGACAGAATTTCTGATATTTTCTGCAAAGGAGATTTTAAAAATGAGCGTTAGAATTCTCACCGACACCTCATCGGAAATCACACAGGAAGAGGCAAAAAAATACAAAATTGACGTCGTTCCCATGTATATCAATTTCAGCCATGATGTTTTAAAGGACGGCATCGATCTTTCCAAAGATATGTTTTATGAACGCATGCTAAAAGATACCCCCAAAACTTCTCAGCCTTCCCCTTCAGACTTTTTGCCATTTTTTAAAGATGCTGCCGAAAAAAATGATGACGTCGTAGCCGTATTGCTGTCCTCTGCTTTAAGCGGGACCTGCCAAAGCGCAGAGCTTGCTGCCGAAATGGCCGGATGCCGTTTGCATTTCATCGATTCCTCCACTGCCTCCTACGCGCAGAAAATTCTTCTATTTGAAGCAATCAAGCTGCGGGATCAGGGAAAAAACGCCGCGGAAATTGCAGAAGTTCTTACGGCATTAAAAAAACGCGTAGTCATATATGCTGCGCTTGATACACTGGAATATCTTTATTAAGGCGCGCGTTTAAATGTTATGGAGGCCGGTCTCGGTACACTAGCCAATATAAAACCGATTATTACAATCAAAGAAGAGGGTACTGTCGGTGTAATCGGAAAATCTTTAGGCAAAAGCAAAGCCATAAAACAAATACAAAAAAAGGTACAGGATGCGGGGATTGACTTTTCCTATCCCGTTTACGCTGTATATTCCCATGATCTTTCCAACAGCCGCGATCTGATTGAAAAAGTGGGACTTAGCGACGTCATCTATGCCAATATAGGCCCCACCATCGGCACCCATATCGGTCCCGGCGCCTTTGGTTTAATGTTTGTAAAAAAATAAACAACTCCCCGCTGCAATACGCTATATTCCGGCGGGGAATCTTTTTTTCATAGCATAAGTTTTTATGTTTTTCTTTGCCTTTCCTCACTTTCAAAAAGCTTTAAATTTTCCTTTAATCGCACTTCATCAGAATACGCAATAGCTTTTCTGATGTTTTCAATCGCCTTATCGATATCTCCTATATGATAATAAGCAATAGAAAGTACATCATACGGGGTACCATCCCAAGAAGAGGCCTCTGTAATATACGTCCGCGGCCGCTCCTTGATGGTAAGCGCATATTCTATAAAATACGCTGCACCCAGCCAATTTTTACGCATATATTCAAAATATGCCGCATCCAGCCAGGGTTCCCGCAAATGCGGTGCCTCCCCGATTGCCAGCAAGAAATACTTATAGGCCTCTGGAATATTCCCAAGCTTTACATAACATTTTGCAATATAACGCATCGATGCGCAGCGTTCGTCACGCCATATTGCTTTGGGCATCTCCAAATGACGTTTCAGCATTTCTATTGCTTTTTGGTACTGTCCGGTATACATATATTCTCTGCCCAAATAATGTACATTCCTATCATTATCCGGCATTTCTTCCACAGCCAACTCCAGCAATGGAAGATATTGCGTTCTTGGCTTTGTATCATCCGCATGATGATCCAGCTGCACACCTTCAACCGTTAAAATTCTTTCCGACGGTTTTTCAAAAGCAAGAACCTCATGAACGGGATTGACCCATTGATACCCTTTGCGCGCATGTGTTTTTTCAATCCAAAATACGATGCCCTCGCTGCCGTCTTCCTGAAAATTCCAAGTATAACGATAGCGCAGTCTATCGGCGCCTTTTTTCCACTGCAATTCCATTTTTTCACGCCAACCAGGGTGAAAGACCTCATCCAAATCCGTACACACGCAAATATCGGCATCTTCAGGCACTAAATCTAAAGAAGCATTTCTTGCTTTATCAAATCTCCAAGGTTCAATTTTTTGCACGCTTACCTGTACACCGTTTTCCTCAAGTATTTTTACGGTCTCATCCGTTGAACCGGTATCCAGCACAAAAATCTCATCTGCTTCCTTCATGCTTTGTGCCCATCTAGCTGCAAATTTTTCTTCATTCTTAGCAATTGCGTATACGCAAACTTTCAAATTTTCACACCTCCTAACTCTTATGTAAGAAAATCTCCGAAAAAGCGGAGATTTTCTATGCCTTTTAATGGGCAGAATCTATAAGAATTCCGCCGATTTCCTTTGCTTTTTAAATGGATCAGTTCAACCGTTTGACAACCAAATGTGCATTAACACCGTCACTTAATGTGAAATCCCCAGTATTCGAGGACGTAACGCTTAAATCCAGCACATCGCCGGCCGTCAAGTTTACAATAGAGCTTCCTCCAACATTTGTATCTGTATCCGCAGCAAGACTCTGTGTTACTGTGGCTTCGGTAAGCGCAGCACCGTTATTCCGTACCGCTACCGTTAAATCTGTAGCAACGGAGGATGACCCCGTAACACCGTAATTCAATTCATAAACGCCCGTTGTGCCGATTGTAACACTGTTAGCAGTACCATACGTGATATCTTCTGCCGGAAGTGTTAAATCAAGCGGAACTTGTGTCGGCGTTGCGGTAGTAAGGGATAACGCTTCCGTTGTATTATCATACTTTCCGCCGTAAGCGCTCAATCCTGTACCGGCAGGACCGGTAGGACCCGTGGGACCCGTGGGACCTGCTGCTCCCGTTGCACCAGCTGCACCGGTGGCTCCCGTGGGGCCGGTTGGACCCGTGGGGCCTGCTTCACCTGTGGCTCCCGTGGCACCTGTAGCACCTGTTGGGCCAGTTGGGCCAGTTGGGCCGGTGGGGCCGGTCGGACCTGTTGCACCTGCTGCGCCCGTTGCTCCCGTTGGACCGGTCGGACCTGTTGCACCTGTCGCTCCTGTA
>URTC01000190.1 GCA_900550765.1 uncultured Clostridia bacterium
AAGGCAACTTTTAACCTGAATTCAGGATAGCAGGGCACAGCAGGCAGCCAGGTAAGAGAAGGCGTTACCGTAGCACATGTAACGCAGAGGGACAATGAAGTCAGCGCCATTTACGAAGGTCACGAGATTGCTGCGCATACGCTGACCCATCCAACTTTAAAGAATTTGCCGGATGAAGAAATTATCCGCCAGGTAGAGGAAGACCGGCTGGCACTTTCGGATCTCACAGGCTATGAGGTTCTGGGAATGGCGTATCCCAACGGCACGGAATATATCGATGCCCGTACTGTGCGGCTGATTCGAGAACACACCGGAATCCGCTATGCACGCACAACTACAAATACGGGAAATTTTGAACTTCAAAGCGAGCTTTTGGAATTCAATCCTACGGTATATCATCATAATCACTGGAAGCAGATGTTCACACTGGCAGAAGAATTTATTACCCTTACGCCTGCAGAGCCGAAGCTGTTTTATATATGGGGGCATGCTTATGAATTTGATATTTATAACGATTGGGGCAAAATGGAAGAGTTTTGCCGAATGATCGGCGGAAAAAAAGATATCTTTTACGGAACAAACCGTGAAGTGCTGCTTAAAAATTAAACAGAAAAGGCCAAATTGGAATATTAGAAACACAGCACAAAGTTAGCCTATACAGAGCCGCGCTTTGTCGGCTTCCCTAACAAAGGAGCCGCAAAAGGTTGAAAAAGCAACCTCTTCTCTCCCTCCGCCGCACCGGCCCTTATCCGAGGAAGCCGAGTCATGAAGTGTGTTGAAGAAGCGGAATACGCTCGTAAATCTGATATTGTCTCACATTGCAATATCCCGCAAAATTAGAGTTTGCCGCATTCAGTCCCTTTTCATAAAAAAACGGAATATTTTGTCAAATCCAATTTCCCGTATCAAGCCCCCCTCGGCAGAGGGAGGCGGTAAAACGTGCGTTTTGACGGAGGGAGAGAAAAGCGTGAATTGGAAGCTCTCCCTGTTTCACCTTTAGCGCACCAGCTCCTTATCAGAGGCAGCTGATTCATGAGAATGCAATCATCGTACTTTAAGACCCCTTTCACATCTCCCCAAAATTAAAAACAGCGGATGAATTCTTCCGCTGTTTTTTGTTAATTCCTTCTTATTTTATAATCGAGCTTACAATTCCGGCTCCTACCGTTCTGCCGCCTTCACGAATTGCAAAGTGAAGTCCTTCTTCAATCGCGATCTCCGTGATCAGATCGATTTCCATCGTAATGTTATCTCCCGGCATTACCATCTCTACTCCCTCCGGAAGCTTTACTACGCCCGTTACGTCCGTCGTTCTGAAGTAGAACTGCGGTCTGTACCCGTTCAGGAACGGCGTATGACGGCCGCCTTCTTCCTTCTTCAGCACGTATACCTCGCCTTTGAAGTTCGTATGCGGATGAATCGTGCCCGGTTTGCAAAGTACCTGACCTCTTTCGATCTCATCTCTCTGAATGCCTCTCAGCAGTACGCCGATGTTATCTCCCGCCTGGGCTTCATCCAGCAGCTTCCGGAACATTTCCACGCCCGTTACTACCGTTGACTTTCTCTCATCCGTAAGGCCGATAATCTCTACCGTATCCTGTACCTTTACCGTTCCTCTCTCTACTCTGCCCGTTGCTACCGTGCCGCGGCCCGTAATCGAAAATACGTCCTCTACCGGCATCAGGAACGGCTTATCCGTTGCGCGCTCCGGCGTCGGAATATATTGGTCTACTGCGTCCATCAGCTCGAAAATCGGTTTGCACCATTCGTTTGTCTTTACATCTTCGCCGTTCGTCGCTGCCTCCAGCGCCTTAAACGCAGAGCCCTTAATGATCGGTACATCGTCTCCCGGGAATTCATACTCGGAAAGCATTTCCCGGATATCCATCTCTACCAGCTCCAGCAGCTCCTCGTCGTCCACCAGATCTACTTTATTCATGAACACTACAATGTAGGGTACCCCTACCTGACGGGCAAGCAGGATGTGCTCTCTCGTCTGCGGCATCGGTCCGTCCGACGCGGCTACTACCAGAATCGCTCCGTCCATCTGCGCTGCACCTGTAATCATGTTCTTTACATAGTCCGCGTGTCCCGGGCAGTCTACGTGTGCATAGTGACGGGTTTCCGTCTCATACTCCACGTGCGCTGTGTTGATCGTGATTCCTCTTTCTTTCTCTTCCGGCGCCTTATCGATTGCGTCATACGCCATTGCTTCTGCCTTTCCTACTTTTGAAAGACAGGTCGTTATCGCTGCTGTCAGCGTCGTTTTGCCATGGTCTACATGGCCGATAGTTCCGATGTTTACGTGCGGCTTCGTTCTTTCAAACTTGCTCTTTGCCATTTCTTATTCCTCCTGATACACCGTTTAAATTTGTACCGCGCCATGCGGCTGTGGAGCGGGTGATGGGAATCGAACCCACGCGGCTTGCTTGGGAAGCAAGAACTCTGCCATTGAGCTACACCCGCATAATAAAATACAAGCTTATTGTATAATATTTAAAATCCTTTGTCAAATAAAACTGTAAAACAAAATGATTTATTTTTATTTTTAGATGTTTTTTTACGTTTGCCGCCCCCAATACCGTATTTTTTTACATTTGGAGGCTTAGAAGAAAATGGACTGCCGCTTCTTAGACTGACCGATTTCGTGTTTTTGAGAACATCGCAGAATATTTTTATAAGGTTTATAAAAACCAGCAGATTCAATCCTGCTGGCTTTTGGTTCCATTGCTCGCATCGTTTTTATAAGCAGCCGTCTTGACCGTCTGCAGATGGCCGTACCGTTATAAAAAAATGACCTCAGGGAGGTCATTTTTTTAAATCCAGCTTTTTCTGCCTGGATCAAGGTCGATATTTGTTTGTCCGTAAAGCGCCAGCTGCAATTTTTGCGCGGCAACGGGAAAATCTACTTTCCAGTACCAAAGATTATCTTCACTGTTGGTGAAGCCCTTGGAGCAGTCGCCGTCCGGCAGGGTTACCTGCTTGATTTCGTAATTGAACCAGCCGTCGCTCAGGGCAGTGGTAGCGTACCCTAAAATATCGGTAGAACTGAGGCCTGTGCGAATATAGGGAATAACGGAGTTGACCACGGAGATCATTGTAGTAATGCCGTAGCCCTTGGCCTTTGCAAGCATTTGCTTGATGACTGTCTGCTGCCGGTTTACGCGCGCCGTATCACCGCCGGTATTGCCCTTTCGAATTCGCATATAGATCAGGGCTTCGTCTCCGCTGAGGGTGTTCTTTCCGGTAGTCAGGTGCTTAAAGCCGCAGGTGTTGCGCAGGTATTCGCTTTCCGCACTGGTTAAATCGACTTCCACACCGCCTACAGCGTCAATAACTTTAGGCAGCGAGGCAAAATTTACGATAGCATAATTATCAATAATTACCTTATAATAGCGTTCGATCATCTGAATCTGTGCAGCAGGTCCCCACAGGCTGTTGGCATGGTGCAGTTTTTGAAAGGAACCTACATTATTGTGGATCAGATAGCAATATTGATCCCGTAGGAGAGAGGCTAAGGTAATCGTTTTGGTTTTATGGTTGATGGAGAATATAACCATCGCATCCGCGCGGGAGTTTTTGGAAAGATCCGTATTGTCCATGCCGAATATAAGGATAATTGTTACGTCGATGGAACGAACGGGATCGCCTTAGCTCATCAAGATTTTGAGATTGCTCTTTAAAATGCTAAGAGCTGATGGATGGATGATATCCCCCGTAGGGCCTGCCGGCTCGTCAGAGACCGAGGGATCTTCCAAATCGGGATCGTTTGGTTCTTCTATGATCGTGCCGCTGCCTATATTCGTACCCTGGTTGGGAATATATTGGCCGTCTCCGATCCGCCCAAAATACCAGGACCAAAAAATCATCAGACCGCCGGTAACTAATATCGCGATGGAAAGCGCTACGGCAATGATCTGCAACCATAGGCTTACATTATCTCTGGTTTGAAAAAGCATACGCAATATCTCCTGTTTCCATTTTGTTTTTATACATTATACAACAAAATTCCCGTTATGTACATGAAATTTTCTGCTGATATTATATTTTCATTTTTGCCCGTTTTTATTCTGTGGCGTTTATTTCCCGCAAAATGGGGGAATCTGCAGAGAATACGGCCGGATTAAATTTTTATATTTTTTATACTGTAGCAAAAGTTTTACACTTTGTTTGACATTCCGACACGGAACGGGTATAATAAAACAGTAAAATATTTTTTGGAATATGAAAAATGTGCTTTGCCAAGGAGCTTAGGCAAAGGAAGCTTCGTTTATTTGAGGTAGTTGAATGAAAAAATTCAGGACAGCAGCAATCGTTCTTTTTATGCTTTTTTTTACCGTTGTCAGTGTACAGGCGGAGGTTTTGAATTCTTTAAAGTTCACTGCAAAC
>URTC01000191.1 GCA_900550765.1 uncultured Clostridia bacterium
TGATGCATCAGCCGTAAAGAATACTCCTCCTGCGGATAAATATTCGGGTTATACCAAAATACCGTAACAAAAAAATGTGCTGACAGCGTTTCCAGGCAGGAACTGCTGCACGGACCGCAGCAGCTATGCAGCAAAAGCTTAGGCGTACCCGACAACGATGCAAGGATCTGATCCTGCTCTTTTTGATATGACATACAACCTCCCCATCCGGAGTAAAAAAACGACATATGCCCGCTGCCGGCTCCTCCGGCTTAAAAATACCGCCAACGGTCTTACTATAAAAATAGCATTAAAAAACTGCCGCCCCTGCCGGAAAAATTTTTTCCTCTGCAGGGGCTGACGCAGCATCTTATTCAGGAACCTCTTAATTAGTTGCCCTTTTTCTTTTTTATACCAACGGCCACTACAACGCCGATCACAACGCCGACTACCGCCGCACCTGCTATAATAACAGCTGCCGTACCGCCGGAAAGACCTGCGGCGGCATCTCCACTTCCATTATTTCCATTCTCTGTAGGCGCCGGTGTAGCGTCTAACTTATCCCCTATATCGGATGTCTTTACGTCCTCGGCAATACCGGTGCCGAATACCGAAATTTCAGCAATAGAGGTTTTAGAATAATAGCTATCGGTATAAGAATTATAAAACACCTTATACGAAGCATTTTTAGCATCCTGAGGATCGATATCCTCAGCGTTGAGTAAAAGAATCTTTACATAACGGAAATCTCCCGCCAATTTCTCACTAATATAAGTACCATCTTCAGACATCTTTGCATCGCGCAAAGCGGTATTACTGATGATCTTCCAGGTAACACCATCATTGGAAGCCTCCACACGGAATGCAGGAAGCACCGTACCGGTCGTGGGCACAATAGCAATATGAGAAAGGGAATACGCCGCGCCTAAATCATAAAGGATCGTCTGCGTAGAACGGTTAGCCGTAGGTTCCCAAACAGTAATGCCCTTATTGTCGTAAAGATGATCCGTAACATCGATCATTTTTCCATTTAAATACAAGATTCCGCCGATCGCCGTCACCTTGGCAGGCGTAATAATATTCCCCGTCAAAGTATTCGTACTGTCATCGGCATAAAGATCCTTATACGGCTCCTCCGTCTCATAGGCCTTTAACTCATCGCAAGTGATCAAAAGTGCCCAATCCTGCGCAGTAGGCTTTGCGGGTACAATATACGTGCCGTTTACTCCGGGTTTGATATCATCTGCAATCTCTATGAACTTACCCGTCAGCGGATTAAACCACATAGCATGATATGTTTGGGATTGATCTAATTTATTGATCACGCCGGTGGTTTGATCTGTATTAAAGAAATAGGCTACCACGGTGGTATTTCCATTATTAGAAGCAATCAATTTATCGTTATCTTTCGCAAAATCGGCATATTCGGTATTATAAAACCGGGGAACCAGATCCTGCCAGGCAAAGGTCTCAAAGAACTTTTTCATATAGCTGACTTCATAGGAGCCCGGTTTACTGAGGCCAATATACCATGGCTCATAGCTGTAAGAACTCGCTTCCCCATACCAGCCGGTATTCTTTTCTGTAGAATAACAGTTCGCCCAAATGCCGGTAACGCCATAGGTAAAGCCTACACTGCCGTTCAGCACCGCGTTCCATGCGCTGTAGCGGTTCGCGTCATATCCGGTAAAGCCGCCGCAGTTGATATCCTCATAATTCGCTTCAGTTTCTATATATGGTTTAATTTTCCCGGAGGTATTGGCATAATAACTCTGATAAAAAGATTTCGGCTGTATCTTTTGACCGTGTCCGCCCTGCAGCGTCCACCACTCGTGCCAATCGGCATCGTCCAGCTTTTGGGCCCGCTTATCCGCAGCCGTCATCGGGTACATATGCGCACCATTGGGATGGTTATAGCCGTCCAGTTCACTGACCAGTGCGGAGCCTGCCATGTAAACCTCCTGTACTTGTTTGCCTTTGGTAGCGCCGGCTTCGGTATCATTGGTGATCTCCTGACCGGAGATCCAAGCAATAGAGTAGCAGCCGTAGCGGGCGACACAATAACGAACGAAGCGCAGAAAGTCCTCTTCGCCGATTTTTGTCATCGTACTGGTATGTACGCCAAATCCCAGGGCTACCGTCATATCCTTGGACAGCAGATAGTCAAACATATAATCAATTTTATTATTAAACACTTCAACATTCGGCAAGGTATACTGTTTCGTCCAAATACTGTCCATCTTGCCTCTTTGTCCGCCGCCGTCGGTTTCAGCGGTATCGAAATAGGTTTGATATACATTAAAACCCTTGGCTGCCCGGTCATTTACCTCATGCTCAAACTGACTGCCGCAGTTGCATCCGGGATAGTTGCAGGTAGTAGTTGAAATATAGTTAGGCGCCTGCCAGTTGGTATCGCCCAGCCAGAAGAACGGCGTACCGTCATCATAACACATATAACGGCCGTTTTCAGGTATTTTTAAAAAGCCGTGTTTGGCAATCATAGTATCGCCCGTATTGGCAACGGCGTTAATCGTTCCCTGAATATTATGAAGCCCCGTATTCGAGGTATCACTGCAGGTAACAGTATACGTCCAGCTGCCGGTTTTGGTAGGAGAAAACCGTACACACCAAGTATTTCCTTCTTTCCAAAAACCCGGTGATTTTATCGTAGTCCCGTCACTGTGCACAAATTCAGCATCGATTTCCGCATCCAAATACGCATTTTGATAGTTCACCGCGCTTGTAAGCTGAATTTCAACGGGTTTCCACTGCTGCGCTTCATAGTCGTTTCCTTCCGCAAAAACTGCGATTCCGCAAAGCATGGTAAGCGCTCCCGCAAGAATTGCCAGGCACAAAGCCATTGAAAGAATCTTTTTCATTAAATACCTCCATGATTTTTGTATACGGATTCATTATAGCATAATCATAACAGGTTTTCAATACATATTTACATGATTTTTTTAAATTCTTAAAAAAATTATAACAAAGCTCCTTCTATGCATAAAACCCAGCCAAGAGGAAACACACAATGTCATTCTGCACAAGTGAAGTCCTCCCAAGGGATATTCACGGCTTTTTTCTCCGAGAGGATCTCGTCCACATGCAGCAGCAGCGGAAAATCCCTGGCTTTCAGCACGCCGGCAGCAATCTGATGCTTTACCGCGCGGGCGACGCGCACCGCTACCACGAGAGATTCCAAGGTAACGCCGCTTAGTTCCTCTTTTGTTTGGTCAATAGTAAGACCGCGGCCCAGCAGAATTCCGGCTAACCGTGTTCTGCCGCCATATACCGTTACATATAAATCACCCACACCGCAGGCAAGGGCGTCCAGAGAAGCAGCATCCTGATATTGCAGAAGGCGGTATATTTCTTTAACACTCTGCCCAAAGACGGCTGCCTGGGAATTAAAATGCAGGGGGCTTTCAATACCAAACTGTTTTTGATTCACGCCGATGGTCATGGCGATGCCCTGTGCGTAGCCGTTCTTAAGTGCCACTGCGCTTTCAATTCCCGTAACATCCGTAGAAAGACTGATATGGTAATAATCCGTAGCCATCATAGCCTTCAGCTTTTTTAAAACGGCGATATCCTCGCCGCAGAAGGTTACCTCGGTTTGATCGTGTGCAACGAGCTCATAGCTGGTGCAGGGGCCGCCCACCGCGTTAAGCGATAATTTTTTCCCTAGTTTTTCTAATTTTTGCTGCCATAAACGAGGGTACGTCAGGAGTCTGCCATCGGGGGTATCCATCAAACCCTTGGTAACGGTTAAGACCGGAAGTGTTTCGGGAACAAAGGGGAGTACGGCCTCCCCGAACCAGTCTACGCCGAAGCTGCTCACACCGCCGATTAAAAGATCCGCTCCTGCAATGGCTTCTTCCGTTTGTTCGCTTTGGTAAAACTTCACGCCCGCAGGAAAATTTTTTTCAAATTTCGGATGACGGTTGTTTTTTTTACCGGCGGAGATGATCTCCCGATCCAGCGGCGTCCCCACCAGACGCACCTCATTGCCGTTTTCTCTCGCGGGAAAAGCCAGGGCAGAACCCATCATTCCCGCACCTATAATTGTTATAATCGCCATATTTTTAATTCCTCCTTGGCGCAATACTCAGTCATGCAGTCCTTTTTTGCGGAGATATTCTATTGCCCACGCGGGATCGTTGGAGGTAAAAAGCATCGCGCCGTTTTGCAGGGCACGGTCATAGAGCTCCGCACTGTCAACGGGAAAGAATACCCACGGTTCCGCGCCGTAGTCTTTACAAAGGGCAAAGCGATTGGCGTCCGCTACGGGGCTTTCCGCTGAACCGAACAAACATACGCAGTAAGCATAGTCATAGACAAAGCGTTTTTGCCGCAATCCCATCCATTCCTGGGGAGAATACGCATGAAGCTTGATGCGAGCACCATGTTTTT
>URTC01000192.1 GCA_900550765.1 uncultured Clostridia bacterium
AGGACTATCTTCCTTCGGAGATTGAAAAGTTCAAGGATGCCACAGGCTATGAGGAATTTCTGGACTTCGACCCCGCCGAGATCAAGGCAGCGTTGGAGAACCCGGACAAGTCCCGTATTGACGAAATGCTGGCCTTTGCGGAAAAGGCAGAACGGGAGTATGCAGCGGAGGCGGCCGCCTATGTGCAGACGCCCGCCGACATTGCGGAGCAGGCGCAGGCCGTTCCGAGAGATACCTTTTCCATCTACCAACTGAAAAGCGGCAATGAAACATTGGATTACCGCTTTGAGCCGTTGGATGCCATCCGCAACAATGGCCTTTCTGTAAAGCCGGAGAACTATGAACTGGTCTACACCGCCCCGCTGACAGAGCAGGACAGTTTGGAAAGCATCTATACCCGATTTAATATCAACCACCCGGCAGACTTCAAGGGGCACTCCCTGTCCGTGTCCGATATTGTGGTGCTGCATCAGGACGGGGAGAACACCGCGCATTACTGTGACCGCTTTGGCGTCTCCCAGGTGCCGGAATTTTTGCAGCCGGAACGGGCAGCGGAGGTCACGATCCCCACGCCGGATCAGATGGCGACGCAGGAGCGGATCAGCACACCCAGAGGCAGCTTTTGTGTGACCAATATGACGCGGGAACAAATGGAGGCGGCGGGATATGGGGTTCACCATCAGTCTGACGATGGGAAATATCTCATCATGGGCAACGGCACACGGGCTTTTGCTGTCCTCGCGCAGCAGCCGGAACAGGACAATCCCCTCCGCACGGCGGAAATGACGCTGGAAGATGACTACGGGATGATCGACGGGGTTATCAACAACGGCAGACGCGGCGAGGAATTGGAAAAAGCCCAGGAGTACGCAGAACGGACAACGCTGGAGAAGCCTTCCATCCGTGAGAGGTTGGAAGATGCCAAACGGGAGTGTGCTGAGCACAAGCCCCCGGAGAGTAAGAAGCCTGGCCGTGATGCGCCGGAGCAGGACTGCCTATGAGCCGAAGTAAAAAATGGCGGCTGGAATGGGCGTTCTTCCTGGGCGAGAACGGCAGACGCCAGTATAACAAGCTCTGCAAAGGTTGCGCCCATCCCTGTAAGCAGAGCTTCCGGGCGGTGGTGGTGTCCTGCCCGCACTATCTTTCCCGCCGCTCCAAAAAGTGTGGGAATTAGGGTTCAAAATGGGAAAAGAAACTGCCTGTAGCAGCTTTTCCGTGTAGGGGCAGTATGATTTCCCATGTGGGGGCGGCAGGGTGTGTCTGCATAGGAAAAAAACGGATTTTCACCTTTAGACAAAATAGGGGCGCCGTCATCGGATCAAAGTGTCCGGTGGCGGCGCTCTCTTTCAAAAGGTAGCAACAAGTTAGTCATAAACGGTTTTCTTTGAATATCGCATTTAAAAGTGAATATGATAAGTAGTAAAGGAAGTGGTCTTATGCAGCATTTATATGGTGTTTCTTTTAGGGGGAAAATGCTTTATTTTTCTGGTTCAATTTCTGATGATAGGGTTAAAGAAGTAGAAGAAATCGCAAACCAAATAGATTATACATTAGAGGAAGATGCCTTTTGCAGACAATTAGAGAATGCGATTAGATCTAAACTTGGCATTGAGTTTAATCATCAACCCGTAGAACATATTTTTAGAGTTAGAAAAAAATAAGCGGCTACCTACCTTTTATGGTGGTAGCCGCTATTTTTTACTTTAAATGGTTTCTAAAGTTTCTTTTGGAATGTCAAAAGCATTTTCAAGTATTTCATTAGAAAATTTCCTGTATTGGCTGGATGTGTATGGGAACTTTTCTGAAGAAAAATCAAAAGACCACCTGCTAAATACTTGATCATAAAAATCAAAATCTTGCACTCCATTAACGCCAAGTTGCCGTGTAAGTGCAATAATGAAGCCATTAAGTGAAATGACAGACAAAAGTTTTGATGTGTCGTCATCCCAATACTTTCTCATGTTTTTCCTGACAGCCCCAAAATATTCACGTAGTATTTCAGAACAATATTTAACATAGTTTTGAAGTTCACGATCATCAATCGACAAAAGCTTTTCTTTATCTCCAGTCCAATATTCAAATAAGCTATGTTTTCCTTCTGCGGGTTTTACAGTAACTAGATACCGTAATGCAAAACGAACAATCGATGCCGTTTTAATTCTTCCAGAATCCACAGAGGAACCTTGCAAAAGTCCCCTAAAGATACCATCTTTATTGAGTGCTTCAATTACGGACTGTGCAATGCTCTCATCATCAATTGGATTCTTAATACGCTTAATTTGCGTTAAAACGGTTCTAGGAACTTTAGTTGCATTAGAGTTAATATCATCAAAAATTTCACTTTGAATTCTTGCACGTTCTTCAGCTTTTACATCTTTGTCAAATACTAGTCCAGTAACAAGAAGATGAAGTTGCTGCCTTAATTCGGCGATCCTGCGCTCTTGCTTGCTGTCAACGCCACTAACATAATGAGCATAAATGCGATGCTGTCCATCAATAACGCAAATTTGTAAGAATGAGCTCGCAGTTGCTTTCCAAATCGTTTATTTCATCAATCCCGACATACTTTTTAGATTGATCTCGGAAAGCAATATCATCGGGTAATGCAACAATAATATTGTTATAAAATGCTTCGCCCTTTTTCTCGAGAAACTCTCTTATTTGTTTGATTTTGCTTTTTTTAATCAATCTTTGATATAACCATATGGAGTCTTCCCAATTGTCTTTTCGCAAAACGAAGCAGGTGTTCAATAGATCTTCGGCTGACATCATGAAAGAAACAACCCGCACCTTATCAGTAATTCCTGTAAATTCTCTAGGATAAATAATAGGTGCAGTAATCTTTTGCGTATCACTCCCGCTAGAAATTTTACCGATTTGGTTGTTGGTCAAATTTAAAAATCTAAAAATCTCATTTCGGGCAGAATGTTTAATGCAGTCAACAATCCATTTAAAGTAATTAAATGTTTGCGGCAAAACGAATGTCAGATTCCCAAAACGGTAATAGTCATCCGGTGTGAGCATTGGATCATTTAAAGGGATATATAGGCCAAATAACTTAATTCGGTCAGGATTGTACTTTTGGAGCAGATCACTTGATCCAGGAAAAAGTTCTACTAATTTGCTAATAAAGTCCGGAAGATTATCCCGTATCTCGCCAACCGCTTCATTTTTGGTTCGGATATGATCCATGATACCTGTTTTCTGAACAGTATCTTCACAAACAAGCCAAATGTTTTCAAAAATGAATAAGGCATCGACCTCGACTTTACGATGGCCAATATACATCTCCTTATCATTTGTTGCGATGTATGTAAACCCCGCCCCGGTAAACATATTACGAATCTTACGCTTAAATGAAGCCTTCTGCCGCTTCAGCTGCTGCTCCTCGGTAGGAGGAGATTTTTTCTTTTTAGTGCTTTTCGCCATTTTTTTCCTCCCTAATTCTTTTGAATTCCTCTGGCAGTTTAGCAACTGCGGAATTTGGATTCGGTGCCACAACAGGTTTATCTTCTCTGATTCGCAGCGTGCCATTTATAGTATCTCTTAAACGCTTGTGGGCTGTTTTATAATACTTCGGCGTTATTTCAGATCCTGCAAATCTGCGGCCTTCAAGGATTGCCGCAGCACCTGTTGTGCCTGATCCTGCAAACGGATCTAAAACCATTCCATCTGGGAGCGTCAAGGCTTTGATAAGCCTTTGGGGTATGGCTATTGGAAACTGGCAGGGATGATCTGTTTTTTCCACATGCTTTGCGCTGACATTTGGAATTTCCCAAACATCGGATGGGTTTTTTCCAAGTGGATTTCCACTTAACTTACCTTTGTTGGGCCCTCTATAAGCTTTTTAGCCTGGATATTTTTGAGGAACACGAACTTCATCGAGATTAAAAATTTTCTGTTCACCTTTGGTAAACCATAGAATTACCTCATGGCGACCGCTGAAACGATTTGTACTATTTAGGCCGTGTCCAAATGTCCAAATAATGCGATTGCGCAGAGTGAGCGGAAAATCTAAATCTTTGCTTAATGATGTAAACAAATCATAGACAAGATAATCCAGCGGTATTACGCACTTGTCGGAAATATGATAGCCAATTTGCCAGCATACACTCCCACCAACTTTAAGGACCCTATACATATCATTGAAAATATTTGTGTGAAGGGTTTTAAATGTTTCAATGTCGTCATGAGGATCCTCATATGCTTTCACAATACAATACGGAGGAGAGGTCACAGCCAAATCGACTGACTCATCCGGCATACTTTTAAGAAGATCTATACAATCACCGTTAAAAAGAGTAATTCTATTTCCGCTGCGAAAAGATTTATATATCCTCATACATTCACCCTCTTATAGGGTCTTACTATTGCAAAGA